>NZ_CACVRB010000002.1:0-67747 GCF_902756455.1 Candidatus Avelusimicrobium caledoniensis
GGGGAGACCACTCTCCAAGGCTAAATACTCTCTGGCAACCGATAGTGAACCAGTACCGCGAGGGAAAGGCGAAAAGAACCCCGAGAGGGGAGTGAAATAGAACCTGAAACCGTACATCTACAAGCTATTGTAGCACTATGCCCGCAAGGGAATGTGCGACAGTGTGCCTGTTGAAGAATGATCCAGCGAGTTAATGTGCCGAGCAAGGTTAAGGGCTGACAAAGTCCGCAGCCGTAGTGAAAGCGAGCCCGAATAGGGCGATTAGTTCGTCATATTAGACCCGAAGCCAAGTGATCTAACCCTGTCCAGGCTGAAGTTCGCGTAACAGTGAATGGAGGGCCGGAGTGTTAAACGTTGAAAAGTTTCTACATGAGGTGGGGTTAGGGGTGAAAGGCCAATCGAACTTGGTGATAGCTGGTTCTCCCCGAAATAGCTTTAGGGCTAGCGTTGAAATTTAACCCGAGGGGGTAAAGCACTGGTAGATTTAGGGGGAGCGACCCTCCTTCCGATGTCTGTCAAACTCTGAATACCTCGGCGTATATTTCAGCAGTCAGTTCGTGAGGGATAAGCTTCACGTGCGAGAGGGAAACAGCCCAGACCGTCAATTTAGGTCCCAAAATGTATGCTAAGTGGTAAAGGATGTGGATTTACTTAAACAGCTAGGAGGTTGGCTTAGAAGCAGCCATCCTTTGAAGAGTGCGTAATAGCTCACTAGTCGAGTGAATCTGCGCCGAAGATGACTCGGGGCTAAGCATACTACCGAAATTACGGATTGCATAGAGGTTCGCCTTTATGTAGTGGTAGGGGAGCGTTCTTGGCAGCTGCGAAGGTATACCGTAAGGAGTGCTGGAGCGCCAAGAAGTGAGAATGCTGGAATGAGTAGCGACAAGGAAGGTGAGAATCCTTCCCGCCGAAAATCTAAGGTTTCCTTGAGCAACGTTCGTCGGCTCAGGGTCAGTCGGGCCTAAGCTCAGGCCGAAAGGCGTAGGCGAAGGACATCCGGTTAATATTCCGGAACTATGATAAGCGCGTCATAACCTAGGGAGGGACGCAGGAGAGTAACCCCGTTGGCTATATGTCAATGAAAGGTCGTAGACATCTTCGGATAGGCAAATCCGTCCGGAGGCTAAGTCGAAAGCCGAGACGAGTGATCGCAAGATTACAAAGGGGGCCAATCACGCTGCCTAGAAAAACTTCGTAGGGAGTTCTTATCATAACCGTACCGTAAACCGACACAGGTGGATGGGGTGAAAATCCTAAGGCGCGCGAGATAACCATCGTCAAGGAACTAGGCAAACTAGCTCCGTAACTTCGGAAGAAGGAGTGCCCAAGTACTGGTGTAGCAATACATTGGGAAAGGGTCGCAGTGAATTGGGCTTCGTGACTGTTTAACAAAAACTTAGGGCTCTGCTGAAATCTCAAGATGATGTATAGGGCCTGATGCCTGCCCGGTGCCGGAAGGTCAAGGGGAGTGGTTAGCCGCAAGGCGAAGCTGCGAACTTAAGCCCCGGTAAACGGCGGCGGTAACTATAACCGTCCTAAGGTAGCGAAATTCCTTGTCGGGTAAGTTCCGACCTGCACGAATGGCATAACAAAGAAGCCGCTGTCTCGACGGTGGGCTCGGCGAAATTGTGGTTCAAGTGAAGACGCTTGATGCATGCAACAAGACGAAAAGACCCTATGGAGCTTTACTGTAGCTTGTTATTGACTTACGGTTTACAATACGTAGTATAGCTGGGAGTCTTTGAAACATCCTTTGAGGAGGGTGCGGAGACAACAGTGAAATACCAGCTTTTGTGGATTGTGATTCTAACCTATTACCCGTGAATCCGGGTTGGGGACAGTGGCAGGTGGGCAGTTTGACTGGGGCGGTCGCCTCCTAAAGAGTAACGGAGGCGTTCTAAGGTTCCTTCAGGCCGTATAGAAATCGGCCATTGAGCGCAAAGGTAGAAAGGAGCTTGACTGTGAGGACGACGGTCCGAACAGGTGCGAAAGCAGGACTTAGTGATCCGGTGGTCCCTCGTGGGAGGGCCATCGCTCAACGGACAAAAGCTACCCTGGGGATAACAGGCTGATCGGGCCCAAGAGTTCACATCGACGGCTCGGTTTGGCACCTCGATGTCGGCTCATCACATCCTCCCGCTGAAGCAGGTGGGAAGGGTTGGGCTGTTCGCCCATTAAAGTGGTACGTGAGCTGGGTTCAGTACGTCGTGAGACAGTACGGTCTCTATCTGTTGTATGCGCAGGAAACTTGAGAGGAGTTGTCCATAGTACGAGAGGGCCTGGATGAACGAACCTCCTGTATATCAGTTGTCTGTAAACAGGCATAGCTGATTAGCGGTGTTCGGTAGGGATAAACGCTGAAAGCATATAAGCGTGAAACCCGCCTCAAGATAAGGTTTCCCTGGTAGATTAACTACCCAGAAGACCCCTTTTCTAGTTATCTGACGTTAGAAGTCCGCGATGACCCGTCTAGTAAACGGCGAGCAAGATTCTAGCGAGAAAGGAATTGTTGTAGCGACGGTTCCTTCCCATTTGTTCTTTTAACATAGAGGCTTTGATGAGACTGATATTTATTCCGACGAGGTCACACCCGTTCCCATTCCGAACACGGCAGTTAAGCTCGTAAGGGTCGATGGTATTGGCACCCAATTCGGTGCTGAGAGAGTAGATCGATGTCGGTCTCATCAAGGCCTTTACTCATTAAATAAAGGAGTCCTTTTTACAGGACTCCTTTTTTAATGAGTAAAAGTTTATCTTGCAATCTTTCAGTTTCCATTTTTGGCCTATCCAAGGCCGACTCTTGCTTGCGTACCTGCAACGCTTCGCGTTGTCTTGCAGACGTACGCGGCGCGCGACTTACGGCCTTGCCTAGGCGCAAAACTGAAAACCGGGTAGAACTTCTATTGTGTTAGTCTTTATTGAACGGCCTTGTTAACTTTCGCTTACGCTCTCTTTTCGTCATCCCGCAGTGTCTCTATGCGGGATATAAAAGAGAGCGTATTTAATTTCTTCGTTCCTTCATCTTTTTAGTGGACAGGCAAATGCGGGATATAGATAAAAGGGTTGTTTTTATAAAAATGAGGGTGCTATTTCCTCATAAAGATCGTGCCACGAGGGATTAAAAGAATTTATTAAATGTTCTTTCCAGGCACGATTCCATTCTTTCAATACTTTTTCTCGTTGTATGGCGTTTTGAATGGAATTGTATTGCTCATAATAGACTAATTTTTTAATATGAAATTTTTTAGTAAAACCTTCCACAAAACCTTGTTTGTGTTCATACACACGTCGTAGCAAATTATTTGTAACTCCGATATAGAGCATTTTGTTGTTTTTTGTGGTCAGTATGTAGACATATCCCATACGGTTATTTTAGCATAAAATATATATTGTCCCCCGCTATATCCCGCATAGAGACACTGCGGGATGACGAGCGGGGGAAAAGTTTAAGGATAAGAATAACCGTGAGTAATACCGCTAATATCAGGCGTGCTCCTCCCGGTTTCACTTTGACAGATTTTTGGCCCTAAGCCTGTTTTCACGTAGTCATAACAATACGTTTGTGCCGGGTATCTGACACTAAAATTGAAATTGCGTTGATAACCTATAAAATACTGTCCGTCTTTACGTAACACACATTCCACGTAGGAAGTATAGGTTTCTGAAAGATTCCGTCGGCAGAAACCCCACGGAAATTGACAAGAAGAATTAGTGCATCCCGGTAACTCTACACTCAAGGCATCAAAATCCGTAGTATATTCCCCATTAGCCAAATAATAGGATTCTTCGGCGTCGGCTAAAGCATTGACCATGGCTTTCACGGTGGCATACCGGCTTTTCCAAACCGCTTTTTGATACTGCGGCAGAGCCACCGCCGCCAAAATACCGATAATCAACACGACCACCAATAATTCTATTAACGTAAATGCTTGTTTGTGTTTCATGTAGTTTCTCCTTTTATTTTTTCGTCTCTTTATTATCGTTTTTTTTTTTGATTTGTCAAGGAGAAATTTTTGGTTGATTAAAATTACGACGATGTTTTAGGGGTTAAACATCGTCGTAATTAGCAGAATTTAAAGACGGGCAAATTTTACTTCTGTTTTTCAAACGGCTTATTTAAGAAAATATACGCGCCGGGCAGTTTTTTCAAATCGTGTTTGAATTTGTCATACGCGTTGCGGATGTGTTTGCGGCGTAGTACTTCTTTTACTAAATCGCCGCGCCACCCCGTAATGCGGGCATATTCTTCTACAAAAGTGCGCAAGTTTTTATCGTCGTAAAACGGTTGAATTAAGTTTTGCTTGATGATGTTTTTTGGCACCGGCCCGTCAAAGAATTTAAAACGGTTGATATCCACGAGCGAAAAAATATGTTTTCCGTTTTCTACCCGGTACAAGATGTTCCCCGGTGTAAAATCTTTATGCCAAAGTCCCTTGGCGTGCATATCGGCGGTGTACTTTGCAAGCGCGTTAATCAGCGCGGGATCGTTTTGCGTGTCGCGCACCGGACGCATGTTTTCTACTTGTTCACTCACAAAATACGAAAAGTTAATCAGCCCGCCTTTGCGTTCAATACGGTAGCCGTACGGGGCGGGCGTGTGAAAACCGCGCTTTAAAATTTCTTGTGCGTTTTTATACGTGGAAACAGCTTTCGGTGTGCGCCAGCCGAGCGAGTACAAAATACGGTTGACGATCGGCGGGATACAGAATTTCTTCACGTTGATTTTATGATTATTAACATCAAACACGCGAATTTGGTTACGCGCGTTATGGATAATTTCGCCGCCGTTGGCAAACGTGTCCGGCAAATTGACTACAAAATTTTCCGGCAACGGCGCTTGCGTATTTTGCACATTTTCACTCGTGGATTTCATACGTACATTGTAGCATATAACGTAGGCCCCTTGCGTGGGCTTGCGCCCCAAACTTGTTTTTGTTATAATAATTATAAGAGTTGCGGATAAGACGTTTGCAAAAATGTTTGCAATTGGCAACTTTTATTGATAAAATAAAATAGAAGTTAGTTATCAGATTTAACGAGAACCATGATTCCCCCCGACGTGAAAACGGAGGAGAGGGGGATCTGTGGCTGTCGTTTTCTCGCTCTAAAAGTGAGAAAACAGGCAGTATTTCTCAGTTAAAAAACAGGCAATAAAATGAACCTGACAAAAGACCAAAAGAAACAAAAGTCGCAAGACTTAGCTTCTGAAATTACCACCGGCGGCACTGTATTTTTCACGGCCTATCAAGGTCTGAAATTTACCGAAATGGAAGAAGTGCGCCGCGCGTTAACGCCCGCGGGAGCCAAATTCCGCGTAGAACGCAACGCCATTGTGGAACATGCTATCAACCAAGCCAAAATTGAAGGAGCCGACACAAAGCTCTTTCAAGGGCCGACCGCTATTGCCGTAGGTGGCGATATCGCCGCCGTGGCCAAAGCGTTGGTTGATTTTCAGAAGAAGAATGCGGCTTTGAAGCTGCGTGCTTGCTATTCCGACGGGGTCTGGTACAACGAAAACCAAGTTAAACAACTCGCTACCATCGGTACGAAAGAAGAAAACTTGTCCAAGTTGGCCGGCGCGCTGTACAGCGCGGTTGCCCAATCGGCGCAAGTATTGCAAGCTCCGATACGGGATTTTGCCTACGTTATCAAAGCTTTGCAAGACAAGCAAAAATAACGCAACAAGGTATCAGTTGGCTTAGTGCCAACTGATGCCCGGTAAAATCTAAACCCGCCAAGAGCGGTAGTAGTCCCGCAAGGGGTAAAGGTACGGATATAAACTCGGTTTATATAGAAGGCCGCTACTCTAGACAAAAGGAAAAAATAAAAATGGCTAAAATGACCAAAGATGAATTAGTAAATGCTATCGCTGAACTCACCGTGTTGGAACTCTCCGAACTCGTGAAAGCGATTGAAGAAAAATTCGGCGTAAAAGCTGCTGCTCCGGCCGTTGCCGTAGCTGCCGCTGCTGCCCCGGCTGCCGGTGCTGCCGCTGAAGAAAAAGATGAATTCAACGTCATGTTGACCGCTGTTGATGCCGCCAAAAAAATCGCGGTAATCAAAGTAGTGCGCGAAATCACGGGCCTCGGCTTGAAAGAAGCCAAAGACCTCGTTGAAGGCGCCCCGAAAGCTGTCAAAGAAAACGTTGCCAAAGCTGAAGCTGAAGAACTCAAAAAGAAACTCACCGAAGCTGGCGGCACCGTTGAACTCAAATAGTTCACTGACGCATTATATCCCAATCCCCGTTACGGGGGTTGGGATAACGTACCCCTAAGGGTATCACAACGAGGCCGTTTATGCGAGTGCGCGCAGAAAAAACGCCCGTTGAAATTTCAGGAAGAAAAGCAATGATTGAAAAACAAACCAATTTCGGCAAAATTTCCACCAAACTACCGTTACCGGATTTGTTGGATATGCAAAAGCAATCTTTTGTGGACTTTTTGCAACTTGATGTAGCCCCTTCCAAACGGGAATTAAAAGGCTTGCAAGCCGCTTTTGAAGACGTATTTCCTATTGAAGCTCCCGACGGAAGCATGCGTTTAGAATTTTTAAAATATGAATTAGGAACTCCCCGTTACGCCACCCCGGCCGAGGCCACCGTGCGTGATAGCACCTACTCCGCTCCGTTAAAAGCGTGGATGCGTTTATATGTAAAACAGAAAAACGGGAAAATGAAAGAAGCGTCTGATCAAGACGTTACCCTTTGTGATTTGCCTTTAATGACCGATGCCGGCTGTTTCGTATTTAACGGTGCCGAACGCGTCGTTGTCAGCCAGATGCACCGCTCGCCGGGCATCATTTTTGAAGAAGACGAAGAAAAGAAACAGTCCACCTTCGGTAAACGCCTCTATGTAGCGCGTATTATTCCGTACCGCGGGGCGTGGATTGAATTTTCGTTTGACCTTATGAACGCCTTGTGGGTTCGCATTGACCGCAAGAAAAAAGTACTCGCGACCACCTTCCTGCGCGCGTGCGGTTTGGAAACTAACGCACAAATCATCCAAACCTTCTATAAATGCGAAGATGTTGAAGTCAAACCTTCTCACATTGATTCTATTATCGGCCGCTACGCCGCCGACGATATCTACGATCCGGCCACCGGCGAAGTGTTGTGGAACTTAGATGAAAAAGCCGCCTTGCCGATTGATGATAAACTTTTCAAAACGTTAATTGAAAAGAAAGTCAAAACCATTAAGGTTATCTGCGGTAAACCCCGCCAAGATGACCCCGGTATTTTGGCCACCTTGGAACACCGCAAAGATTCTATCCGCACCGCGGCAGAGGCACAAGCCGAAATTTACAAAAAGATGAGAGGGCAAGATTTCGTTGTTAAAGAACAAGCGGAAACTTACCTCAACAACTTAGTATTTGATAATATCCGCCGCTACGATTTGAGTTTCGTGGGCCGCTACAAAATCAACAAGAAATTTGCGAATATGTTTGATTTGATCAGCAAATTCAAATTCAAAAAATTCCAAAAACCGTCCGACAACCGCCGCACGCTCGCGCCGGAAGACGTGATTGTAGCCGTCAAATATCTCTTGGCCTTAAACGCCGGAGAAGAAGCGCAAAAAGAATATGGCGAAGATTTCTCTTTTAAAGTGGACGATATTGACCACTTGGGCAACCGCCGCGTACGCGGAATTGGCGAATTATTGGAAAACCAAATTCGCATCGGGCTTAGCCAAATGGCCAAAACCGTGCGCGACCGCATGAACCGCGAACTGACTTCGTTTACGCCGCGTGCATTAGTCAACGCGCAACCGGTGCAAGCGATTGTTCGCAAATTCTTCGGTACGTCCCAACTCTCGCAGTTTATGGATCAGATTAACCCGCTAGGCGAATTGACCCACAAACGCCGTTTATCTGCGTTAGGGCCGGGCGGTTTAAACCGCAAACGCGCCGGGTTTGAAGTGCGCGACGTTCACTATACGCACTACGGCCGCGTCTGCCCGATTGAAACGCCGGAAGGTCCGAACATCGGGTTAATTACCTCTTTGGCGTGCTATTCTAAAGTAAACAAATACGGTTTAATTGAAACGCCGTACCGCAAAGTCGTCAACGGGAAAGTAACGGATAAAATTGAAAACTTAACCGCCGATAGTGAAGACGATAAATTTGTAGCGCAGGCCAACACGCCGCTTAAAAAAGACGGTACTATTGATACCGATACGGTATCTTGCCGTTTGCGCTCGGACTATCCGATGGTAGCTCCGAAAAACGTAGACTATATGGACGTCTCGCCCTTGCAGGTGATCAGCGTATCCGCCGCGCTCATTCCGTTCTTAGAGCACGACGACGCCAACCGTGCTTTGATGGGTTGTAACATGCAACGTCAGGGCGTGCCGCTACTTATGCCGGAAGCTCCGTATGTAGGTACCGGCATTGAACACGAAGTCGCGCGCGACTCGGGTACTTCTATGGTAGCCAAACGCGACGGGCGCGTGCAATTTGCCGATGCTAACCAAATTATCGTAGAAGCCAAAGACGGCTCTACCGATGTATACAACTTGCTCAAATTCAAACGCTCCAACTCGGATACCTGTATCAACCAACATCCGATTGTAAAAGCGGGCGATAACGTCAAAGCCCGTCAAGTAATTGCCGACGGTCCGTCTATGGATAACGGCTACTTGGCTTTAGGGCGCAATATGCTCGTGGGCTTTATGTGTTGGGAAGGGTACAACTACGAAGACGCTATTTTAGTGTCCAGCCGTTTGGTGAAAGACGACGTGTTTACTTCTATTCACTTGCACGAATTTACGTTAGATGCGCGCAACACCAAATTGGGTGCGGAAGAAATCACCCGCGATATTCCCAACATTGGTTCCGATGCGCTTTCTCACTTAGACAACGACGGTATTGTGTTACCGGCCACGGTGGTAGAACCCGGCGATATTTTAGTCGGTAAAGTGACCCCGAAAGGCGAGCAACAATTAACGCCGGAAGAACGGCTCTTAAAAGTGATCTTCGGTAAAAAAGCCGATGACGTGGTGGACGCCTCTTTGCGCGTTCCGCCCGGCACCAGCGGCAAAGTAGTGGGCACGCGTGTGTTTGTGCGCAAAGAAAAACTCACTAAAGCCGAAGAAAAAGCACGCTTAACTGCCTTGGAAAACGAGAAAAATGCGACGTTGGACTTGCTCAAAGAACAACGCAAACGCGCGTTAGATAACGCGAAAGCCACCATTAAAAATGCGGCCGCTTTACAAAAAGAAACGGCGCGTCTTAACTCGCTTTACAAGTTAATGGAAAAGAAAGCGGTAGAACACTACGAACGGGAAATTGAATTTTCCAAACAAGGCGATGAACTCCCGGTGACCGTGAACAAATCGGTCAAAGTGTATATTGCTTCCAAACGCAAATTACACGTGGGCGATAAGATGTCCGGCCGCCACGGAAACAAAGGTGTCGTGGCCCGCATCTTGCCGCAAGAAGATATGCCTTTCTTACCGGATGGCACGCCACTGGATATTGTGCTCTCTCCGCTGGGTATTCCTTCCCGTATGAACGTGGGACAGCTCTTGGAAACGATGCTCGGTTGGGCCGCGCACTACTTGCACTACAATGCCGCAACGCCTGTATTTGACGGGCCGAGCGAAGCCGACGTAGTCAACGAAGTCCGTAAAGCCAAAGAGAAAATCTTGGACGATAAAGGGCTCAAAGGCAAAGCGCGCGAAGAATATGCCGCTAAATACTTGCCGGATGATTACTGCCGCATTACGCTTTATGACGGCCGCACGGGTGAACCCTTTGAAGAAAAAGTGACGATCGGTTACATGTACATGATGAAACTAATCCACTTGGTGGAAGACAAAGTGCACTCCCGCTCCACGGGTCCGTACAGCATGATTACCCGCCAGCCGCTGGGCGGTAAAGCCCAGTTCGGTGGTCAGCGCTTCGGGGAAATGGAAGTGTGGGCCATGGAAGGGTACGGTGCTACGTACACCTTGCAGGAGTTTTTGACCGTCAAGTCTGATGATTTTGCCGGACGGACGAAAATGTACGAATCTATCGTCAAGGGCGATGCGCCTGCGCAACCCGGTGTGCCGGAATCTTTCAAGGTACTTGTGAAAGAATTGCAAGCACTCGGTTTGAGCGTAGATCTGCTTAAAAACGTAGAGGAAAAACCCGCCTCCGAAGAAAAAGAAACGAAAGAGGAGGCCAAGGCCGATAAGTAAGCCGGGGATTTGAACCATGCAAACGAAAAAAGTAAAAAAATTAAGCGACTTAAACTTCTTTGACTTTGATGCCATTAAGTTGGGCATTGCCAGCCCCGAACAAATTTTGGGTTGGTCTTACGGCGAAGTAAAAAAACCGGAAACGATCAACTACCGCACGCTCAAACCGGAGCGCGACGGTCTGTTCTGCGAACGCATTTTCGGGCCGACCAAAGATTACGAATGTTCCTGCGGTAAATACCGTTGGGTAAAATTCAAAGGCATTAAGTGCGACCGCTGCGGTGTAGAAATTACCGAAGCCAAAGTCCGCCGCGAACGCATGGGCCACATTGAACTGGCCGTGCCGGTGGCGCACGTATGGTTTTTGCGCAAAAATCCGTCGCGTATCGGTATTATGTTGGATATGCGCACGATGGACTTAGAGCGCGTTGTTTACTATGCCTCTTACGTAGTGATTGAAGATTGTATAGACAGCGTAACCGGACGCGTGGACTTCAAAAAAGGCACGCTGTTGTCCGATGTACAAGTGCGCGAAGCCCGCAAAAAACACGGCTCTCGCCTCAAAGTAGACATCGGGGCCCCGGCTATCCGCACGCTGCTCTCCGGCATTGATTTTGACAAAGAAATTCCCGCTTTGCACGAACAACTTAAAAATACGCAAAGCGAAATGGAGCGCACGAAACTCATCCGCCGCGTTAAGACGATGGAAGAGTTTAAAGAAAGCGGTAACCGCCCGGAATGGATGATTATTAGTGTACTACCCGTCATCCCGCCGGACTTGCGCCCGCTCGTTGCGCTTGACGGCGGCCGGTTTGCGGCGTCTGACTTAAACGACCTCTATCGTCGTATCATTAACCGCAACAACCGCCTTAAACACATTGAATCCTTGCGCGCGCCGGAAGTGATGATTTACAACGAAAAACGCCTCTTGCAAGAAGCCGTAGATGCGTTAATTGAAAACGGGGCCCGCGGTAAATTCTTTATCGGCGCCGGCGGAAGACCGCTCAAATCGTTGTCCGATAACATTAAAGGTAAACACGGTCGTTTCCGCCAAAACTTACTCGGTAAACGTGTGGACTATTCCGGTCGTTCCGTTATTGTCGTCGGTCCGAATTTGAAACTCCACCAATGCGGTTTACCTAAACTGATGGCGTTGGAACTCTTCAAACCGTTCATCATTGGCGAACTGATGAAAAAAGAAGGCGTTACGCTTAAATCTGCCAAGAAGATGTTGGAACGTGTCCGCCCGGAAATTTGGGATATTTTGGAACAAGTAACTAAGTCCCACCCGGTTATGTTAAACCGCGCTCCGACGTTGCACCGCTTGGGTATTCAAGCGTTTGAACCGGTACTCATTGAGGGTAAAGCAATCCAGTTGCACCCGCTTACCTGTGCCGCTTTCAACGCCGACTTTGACGGTGACCAGATGGCTGTGCACGTGCCGCTCTCGTTAGAGGCACAAATGGAAGCCCGCACACTTATGTTGGCCTCCAACAACATTTTATCGCCTGCTTCGGGTAAACCGATTGCCGCCCCGTCTCACGATATGGTATTAGGTATCAACTTCTTAACCAAAATCAAAGACGGCGATATCGGCGAGGGCTCTATCTTCGGTAGCAAAGAAGATGCGCTCGTTGCGTTAGAATATGGCAAATTGTCTTACCACGCTAAAATCAAAGTGCGCGGTATTAACGCGATCCCGGAACCGGGCTTAGAAGGTAAAGACGAAAAGAACGCCGCCAAATGGAAAGATTATACCTCCGTGGGCCGCATTATTTTCAACCAAATCTTGCCTAAAGGGTGGGAATATATCAACAAAACCATCGGCAAAAAAGAATTGGGTGCTTTGGTAGACGAATGCTACAAGAGCAAAAAATACGGCCGCTATGAAGCCGTGCAATTCTTGGATAAGATTATGAAGATGGGGTATCACTATGCTACCTTATCGGGCTTATCTATTTCTATTGCCGATATGACGATTCCGTCTGTCAAACAAAAATACATTGACGACGCGAAAAAACAAGTTAAACAAATTCAAGCGCAAGCCGAAGCCGGTATCATTACCGAAGGCGAACGCTATAACAAAGTCATTGATATCTGGACGCGTGTAACCGATGATGTGGCCAATGAGCTCTTCAAAGAAATGAAAAAATTTGAAGAAAGCAAATTTGACCCCACCAACAAAGAACACAGCGGCCAACGCTTTAACTCCGTCTATTTAATGGCGGACTCCGGCGCCCGCGGTTCTCGCCAACAGGTGCGCCAGCTGGCCGGTATGCGCGGTCTAATGGCTAAACCGCAGAAGAAACTGACCGGTGGTCAGGGCGAAATTATTGAAAACCCGATTACCGCTAACTTCCGCGAAGGTTTGTCTGTATTAGAGTACTTTATTTCCACACACGGTGGACGTAAAGGTCTTTCCGATACCGCTTTGAAAACCGCCGACGCAGGTTACTTAACCCGCCGCTTGGTGGACGTGGCGCATAACGTAGTCATCACGCAAGAAGACTGCGGTACGCATAACGGTATCGTGGTAAAATCGTTGATGAGCGGCGAAGAAATGGTAGAGCCGTTAGACGAACGCATCTTAGGGCGCACCGCGTTGGAAGATGTGGTCGTTAAAGTCAAAAAAGCCGACGGCTCCGAAGAAGAAAAAACCATCATCAAAGAAGGCGATTTAATCACCTTGGAACAAAGCAAACAGGTCAAAAAATACGGTGTGGAATCTGTACGTATCCGCTCCGTGCTGACTTGCGAAGCGCCTTACGGCGTGTGCGCCAAATGCTACGGTTTATCCTTGGCGACGTCTGCCAAGAGCAACCCCGGCGACTCGGTCGGTATTATTGCCGCCCAGTCCATCGGCGAACCGGGTACGCAGCTCACGTTGCGTACGTTCCACATCGGTGGTACGGCCTCGCGCGTGCTGTCCCGCAGCCAAGCGGTGGCCGAAATTGACGGTAAAGTGACATTTAAAGACATTAAACTCATCACCAACCGTTATGATAACAAGATTTGTATCTCCCGCAACGGCTCTATCTTTGTAACCGCCGGAAATGGTACAATAAAAGAATATAAGATTCAATACGGTGCCTCTATCTATGTAAAAGATAAAGAGACCGTCAAAAAGGGTTCCTTACTGGCGGAGTGGGACCCGCACTCTATCCCGGTGCTGGCCGAAGTGACCGGCAAAGTCCGCTTGACGGACGTGGTGGAAGGTATCACCTTGCAGGAAGAGCGCAACAAAGTAACCGGCGTTATTGAACGCAAGATTACCGCCAGCCGCATGGGCAAGAAAAACCCGCGCATCAGCATTGAAGGTAAAGAGAAGAAAATTAACTTCCCGTTGCCTATTGATACGATTCTGATGGTGGAAAACGGTGAAGAAGTGGAACCCGGAGACGTGCTTGCTAAAATCGGGCGCGAAGCCGGCGGCACCAAAGATATCACCGGCGGTCTGCCCCGTATTGCGGAATTGTTTGAAGCGCGCAGACCTAAAAATCCGGCTATTATTTCGGAATTTGAAGGGATTGTGAGCTTGGAAACTTCCCCGCGCGGACTGATTGAAGTAGTGGTCCGCAACGAAGAAACCAACCAAGTCAAACAATATAGCATCCCGCAAGGCAAACACCTTGTAGTATATGAAGGCGACCATGTCGGCGTAGGCGAAGCTTTAACCGACGGCGCCATTGACCCTCACGACGTGCTGCGCGTGAAGGGTGAAAAAGAAGCACAAGAGTTCCTGTTAAACGCCATCCAAGAAGTGTACCGCTTGCAGGGCGTAACAATCAACGACAGACATATTGAGGTTATTGTCCGTCAGATGTTAGGGAACGTAAAAATTCTGGACGCTGGGGATACCCACTTCCTAAAAGGCGAAGTGTTAAGCCGCGCCAGCTGGCTGCGTGAAAACGCAAAAATGAAAGCCGCCGGCAAACGCATGGCTGAAGCCGAAACGATCCTTTTGGGTATCAGTAAGGCCTCTTTAGCATCCGAATCATTTATATCTGCGGCTTCGTTCCAAGAAACCACCAAGGTTTTGACGGACGCCGCCATTACCGGCCAAGTAGATGAATTGGCTGGTCTAAAAGAAAACGTCATTGTAGGCCATTTGATACCGGCGGGAACTGGTATTTCTGCCCGTCAAATTGCCCGTGAGTTTGAAGAAAAACGTAAAGGAACAAAATAGGAGAGAAGTAATGCCAACAGTAAACCAATTAGTAAAATACGGACGGGCGAAAGAGTCCAACCGGACCAAATCCCCGGCGTTGCAATCTTGCCCCCAACGGCGCGGCGTTTGCACCCGTGTTTATACCACGACCCCTAAAAAACCGAACTCGGCTTTACGGAAGGTCGCCCGTGTCAAATTGACTTCCAAAATGGAAGTAACCGCTTATATTCCCGGTGTGGGACACAACTTGCAAGAACACTCCATCGTGCTCGTGCGCGGCGGACGTGTGAAAGACTTGCCGGGTGTGCGCTATCACATCATTCGCGGTGCGCTTGATGCGTCGGGCGTAGAAAACAGAAAACAAGGCCGCTCGCTTTATGGCGTAAAACGCCCCAAAGCCGGTAAATAATTTTTAGGAGTGAATAAAAGAATATGCCGAGAAAAGGTTTAAGACCCAGAGACAGAAGACCGCAACCCGCGCCGGATTACAAATACAATTCCGTGCTCGTGGCCCGGTTTATTAACAAATTAAATTTTGAAGGTAAAACTTCTACTGCCCAGCGCATCTTAGATGACGCCATGGCTATCATTGCGGAAAAAACGAAAGAAAATGCACTTGATGTATTTACCAAATGCATTGAAAACGTCCGCCCGCTCGTGGAAGTAAAAGCCCGCCGCGTAGGTGGTGCGAACTATCAAGTTCCCACGGAAGTAAAACCCTTACGCAGCACCTCTTTGGCGATGCGTTGGTTGATCGGCGCCGCCCAAAGCCGCAAAGGACGCCCGATGGCTGAAAAATTAGCCGAAGAAATTATCTTGGGCGCCAAGAAAGAAGGCACGGCGTTTAAAAAACGCGAAGACGTGCACAAAATGGCCGAAGCCAACCGCGCTTTTGCCCACTTTAAATTTTAAGCGGGAACTCAACTATGGCTGAATTTAAAACCTATCCGTTAGAGAAGATCCGCAACATCGGTATTATCGCGCACATTGATGCGGGTAAGACCACCACGTCCGAACGTATTTTGTACTACACCGGAAAAGTGCACAAAATCGGTGAAACGCACGATGGTGCGTCCGTAACCGACTGGATGGAACAAGAACGCGAAAGAGGTATTACGATTACCTCCGCGGCCATCTACTGCGTGTGGAAAGATTGCCAACTCAACATTATTGACACTCCCGGCCACGTGGACTTTACGGCCGAAGTGGAACGCTCGTTGCGCGTGTTGGACGGCGCTGTGTGCTGTTTTGACGGCGTGCAGGGCGTAGAACCCCAATCTGAAACCGTATGGCGTCAAGCGGATAAATACCACGTTCCGCGTATTGCCTACATTAACAAAATGGACCGCATCGGTGCGGACTTTATCCGCTCGGCGAACTCCATTAAAGAAAAACTGGGCGGTAATGCCTGCCCGATTCAATTGCCTATTGGCGCGGAAGACAAATTTGTTGGCGTAGTTGACCTCGTCAAAATGAAAGGAATCGTCTGGGACGGCGACCACAACGGCGCGACGTTCACCGAAGGCGATATCCCGGCAGACCTCGTTGAATTGGCTAACAAATACCGTACCGAGATGATTGAAAAACTCGCCGATTTTGACGAAGCCATTATGGAACGCTACTTAAACGGCGAAACCAATTTTACCGAAGCTGAAATTAAAAAAGCGATTCGCCGCGGTACCTTAACGGGTAAATTCTTCCCGGTGATCTGCGGTTCTTCGTACAAAAACAAAGGGGTACAACCTTTGTTAGACTGCGTAAACGACTATCTACCCTCTCCTGTAGATGTTCCCGCCGTCAAAGGTACGAACCCGAACACGGGCGAAGAAACGTTCCGCAAGCCGTCTAACAGCGAGCCGTTCTGCGGACTTATCTTTAAAGTACAAACCGACCCGTTTGTGGGTAAACTCAGCTTCTTCCGCATTTATTCCGGTACGATTAAAGCCGGGGATGCGGTGTTCTTCCCGGGTAAAAACGCCACCGAACGCTTTGGCCGTATGATGCGTATGATGGCCGATAAACGCGAAGAAGTAAAAGAACTTTCCGCCGGGGAAATTGCCGCTACGGTGGCTATTAAAAACTCCCGCGTAGGTCAAACGATCTGCGCGCCGGATGCCCCGATTGTGCTGGAAAGCATCACTTTCCCGGAACCGGTAATTTCTATTGCCGTAGAGCCGAAATCTAAAGCTGACGAAGAAAAAATGTCCAACGCCTTGGCGCGCTTAGCCGAAGAAGACCAAACCTTCCGCGTGCGCACCGATGAAGAAACCGGCCAAACCGTTATCAGCGGTATGGGTGAGTTGCACTTGGACATTATTGTGGACCGCATGAAACGCGAGTTCAACGTACAAGCCAACGTCGGCGCGCCGCAAGTGGCCTACCGCGAAACCATCACCAAGACGGTGGAACAAGAAACCAAATTTGTTCGCCAGTCCGGTGGTCGCGGTCAATACGGGCACGTATTCTTGCGCTTAGAGCCGCAGGAAAAAGGCAAAGGGTTTGAATTTGTCAACGAAATCACCCAAGGCCGCATTCCGAAAGAATATATCCCGGCTATTGAAAAAGGTTGCCGCGAAGCATTGGACTCCGGTGCTATGGCGGGTTACCCCTTAGTAGATATCAAAGTGGCCGTATTTGACGGTTCGTTCCACGAAGTGGACTCCTCCGAAATGGCGTTCAAAATCGCCGCTTCTATGGCCTTAAAAGACGGTGCCAAAAAAGCCAACCCGGTTATTTTGGAACCGATTATGAAAGTGGAAGTCGTTGCGCCGGAAGCCAACCTCGGGGACATCATCGGGGATCTGAGCAGCCGCCGCGGTCAAATCGGCGAAATGGGTGTACGCGGAAACGTCCGCTACGTCCGTGCCGAAGTGCCGCTGGCCGAAATGTTCGGTTACGCTACGAACGTGCGCTCCTTGTCTCAAGGCCGCGCGTCGTTTACGATGGAACCGAGCCACTACGCCGAAGTGCCGGCTAACGTAGCCAAAGCGATTGTGGAAAAACGCACAGCCGCCAAAGCTGCTACGGCCGCATAGTACAGAACAACTGTTCGTAACTTCTATAAGCACGCACGCGGGCACAACTAATCGTTGTGCCCGCGTTTGCGTGTTCCCGATAAACAATTTTCCAAAATCTGCCAATTTGCGCGTCCCTTGGGCTTGACGTAGCTACCGCTACGCCTATGCGGCCGCCTAAATCCCGCCAACTAAAATCGGTTTTGAAAAATCATCTTCTCTTTTGCAAAGTTAGTCTGATACAAACGGCAACAACGCGCTCATCTATAATTGCCAGGCCCCGTTAGCATAAATCCCTTTCATAATTTTCTTGCAGTAATTCCCGGAGTGTTGTTGAAAAATGACGGAGCCATCTCCTTCGTACTGATTTTCCACGCATAACATAGTTCGGGTGGTGCTATTCATAGACCCCGCGCCCAGTAAATACCGAAATCCGGCCCCAGCGTAGGGACCGGTCAGCCGTCCGACGGATATGCCGTCGCCGCTTGCTTCGTGAAAAATCTGCAAGCTCCAATCTTCGTTGGAACGGACTCCATCAGTGGGACTGCTCCCGGCAATCCAGCGGGTGGTGCCCGTCCAGGGAATATCAACGGCTAATTCATCAAAATTGGTAGCGTATGTTCCGTTTTGTAAATAATAGGATTCTTGCGCGGCGGCTACGGTGCGAATGATGGCCAATGCCTGTGTGGCTTTGCTTTTTTCTACTGCTTTTTGGTATTGCGGCACGGCTACCGCGGCTAAAATACCGATGATAAGAACGACCACTAAAAGTTCAATGAGCGTAAATGCGTTTATGCGATTATAACATAAAGGCCTGTCATCCCCGAGGGTTTCTGTCGGGGATCTTCGTTTTTCTTTTCGCTTGTTAACCATCTCATCAAAAACAAAAATACGAAGATGCCGGATAGAGGCCTTCCGGCATGACATGCTTATTTTAACGTCAGGTTTCACCTGACCTACATTTCCCTTTTGAATTTTGTTATTCATAAAATTCTCCTTGTTTTTTCCGTTCCTTTATTATCGTTTTTTTTTTTGATTTGTCAAGCAAAATTTATCAGCCCGCCAAGATTAGGGTTTGGTAATGCAAAAACCCCCGCTCCAATGAGCGGGGGTTTTCTTTATATGTTTTTAATAGGTTTTACGTGGTCGGTCTGTGATGAGTTGTTTTTCTTGCAAGTCGTACACGACGTACCGTTCTTCTGCAAAAGAGGCCCCTTCTATTAGCGAATAGCCGGACCACAACACATTGTCAATGTACATCTCAATATACCGGGTTTTGGGCCAATGTTTCATAATAGTTGAGTAGGGGAATTTGTTATATATATTTTTTCTAAAAATTATTTTTCTGTTTTCATCTCTAAGAATCACTTGGGAAACAAATTCGTCGGTATGTAAATCTACAATTTTTTCGTCGTTTATCTCTAGCGGATAGGTGGCTTTTTCCATATCCCCGTGATATGCGTTTACTAACGTCTGTAAATACAAATTGCGCGTGGCGTACCCGGTGTAGTAGGTCGGGTCGGACGCGAGGCGCGTGGATCCGGTAACCGTGCCGACCACTTCCCCCGCGGCGTTTAAAACCGGGCTTCCGCACAGCCCCGGCCATTGTTCCGGGTCGCCCGCCATTGGGTAGCGCAAATTGAGCATTGATTTTTCTGATAACGGGCTGTCCGTGATAAGGGTTAGCTTTTCCGTGCCAAACCCTATGAGCGATAGCGGTTCGTTTAGGGCGGGCTCATCGGTAGCCAGTGTTAGCGGAGTTAGTAATTTTTCGTCTTCCGGGCGGAATTTAACAAGTGCAATATCCGTCATAACTGGTGCTGATAATTGGACGACTTGCGCCGGGATATCTACTACTTCGTTTCCTTGCATGACGCGTGCCGTAAAAGACGGGCCGATTTTGCTATGGTTGTTCCACGCGGGCATGGCGTGTTGGGCGATCACGCCAAAAATTTCTTTTTGGCCTTGGTAGGTGGTTTTGAAAATAAAGCCGGACATCGCATGCCCGTCCGTTTTCCCTTGCGGGAACGCACGGAAAACGCTTTTTACGGCATCAATTTTGAAAGTGGTAATCGGCCGTTGCGCAGGGGCAAACACGCGGGCCTGTACGGCGGCCATATCCACAAGTCCGGTACCCAGCGTAAACCCGGGCCGGATAAATTTAGCCGGAATTTTTTGCGCGTAGGAAAGCACACCTGTTGCAAAAAACAAGAGAAAAATAATTATTTTCTTGTACATACTTTTATTGTACTTGGGGGTTGTGCCGGGAACAAGGGTCAAAGGGCCCATAGCGAAAGTGGGCCTTTATAAAATAACTTCCAGGGGCAGGTTGCGTAAATCGGCGTTACTCGCGCGCATCTCTTTCAGGGCGGCTACATCGGTTAAATGGACGGAAAGCACGATTTCTTTTCCTTTGGCTTGTAATGCTTTTCGCACCGCGGCGAGCGTTTGGCCTGTGGCTAAAATATCGTCTATATAGATGAAATGAGAAAATTGATCTAATAAATCTTCATCCGCTTCCATATTATACGAGGTATATTCGTTTGTAATACGGAACGCGTAGGGTTTATGGGGAATTTTGCCTTGTTTGCGTAGGAGCACCAGCGGCAAATTCAGCGCGTGAGCAACGGGCGCGGCAAAAATAAACCCGCGTGCTTCGGGTGTGATGATAGCCGTATTTTGTGGTATATGCGCCGCTTGGATGACGCTACAAAAGGTATCAATGACGGCAGTAAATTGCGCCGGGTTAGCAAGCAAGGGGTTAATATCAATAAAATTCACGCCCGCTTTGGGATAATCTTTTACTATATTTAGTTTAAAATTGAGTTTTTCCATACCTCTAGTATAACAAATTATTCTTCCGGTTTGGGCAGCGCGGCGACATTTAATTTTATAACCGCGGCCCGGTGTTGCGCGGCGTGCAAACCGGTTAAAATCGGGCGGGTGTAATCTTGTATTTCTTCAGGTACGACGGCGTGTAATTCTTCCAGCTGTTCTGTTAGTAAAGTTAGTTGCGTTTGCAGGCGGGCGGCGTCCCATAACAGGACCGTCAAGGGGTCTTTTTCTTCGGTCATACGTTTCTCCGTGGGCCGCCGATAAAAACGGCCATTTATACTAGACCCAAGAGAGAGTTCCGCATATAAACAGCCGTGGCTTATTACACAAAGTAATAAGCGCTCGGCATAACACACGCGGGTAATTAGGCCGGTTGCATTACGCCTTAGCGGACTGTTTATGAGCTCTCTTGGGCTTTGCTTAAAGCAAGACTTCGTTTTTTCTCAAAACAGAATAAATTTAATACAACGTAATCAGTATAGCAAATTTTATGGGAAAACATCCCGCCAAAATCTCCCTCGCTCATCACCCCGCAGTGTTTTAATGCGGGGTATAGCGAGGCAAATGTGGCAAGTGCGCCCCTTATATCCCGCATACCGACCTTGCGGGATGACGGAAGGGGCGATAGCAAATTTTACAAGACAAGGGACCGCAAAGACGGCTAAATGTGGAAAATTGTATCGCCGGTGCGCTACAAAATTCAAAAAGATATTTTTGAATTTTGTGCGCTTAATTAAATATTGCGTTATTTTTCTATTTATAGTATACTATCCTTATCAGGATTTTAGTGACACGCCCGTTTACGCGCAAGGGTGAAACCGCTAAAACAAGCGTGCACAAAAGCCCGCTAATTTGATATAATAAATTGTATTAGATTAGCAGTAAGGCAAAAAATTCCTCACCGGCCCGACGGAAGACGCGGACCGGAAAGGGGTTTTCTGCCGATAAATTGTTTGTAAGAAACTTTGTAAAAGATAGTAAGGAAAAAACTAAAAATGGCAGAAAAAACAGCAAAAAAAGCCAATACTATTGGCCAAGAAAGAATCCGCATTAAATTGCGTTCTTATGACCATCGTATGCTGGACGCTTCTGTGGCGCGTATCGTAGAAACCGCGCAAAAAACAGGGGCGCTGGTGTCGGGTCCTGTTCTGTTACCGGTCCGGATTAAAAAGTACACCGTACTTCGCTCTCCCCATACCGATAAAAAGAGCAGAGAACAATTTGAGATGCGCATTCACAAACGTCTCATTGACTTGAAAAGCCCCACCTCTAAAACCGTGGACGAACTAATGAAATTAGATTTGCCCGCCGGTGTAGATGTGGCCATTAAAAGTAACTAAGGAATAAATAAGAACTATGACAGAAGAAATGCAAAATGCTGCTGGTGCCCAAGAGGCAACGCCCGTTGCTGAACCGGCCAAAGCAGAAACTGTCAAAGAAGCTCCCGAAACTTTCCGCTTTGTAATCGGCGAAAAGATCGGCATGACACAGCTCTTTGATGAAAAAGGCAATCTGCATGGTGTATCCGTTGTAAAAGCGGGTCCGTGCAAGGTTGTGCGTGTCAGAACCCAAGAAAAAGACGGCTACAACGCCGTTTGCGTGGGTTTTGGCGAAGTGAAAGAAAGCAAACTGAACAAACCTGAACTCGGTTATTTCAAAAAAGCCAACGTGGCTCCGGTCAAACACATGAAGGAATGCCGTGTTGCCGATGTAGCCGGCTTTGAAATCGGTCAAGTCATTTCACTCGATAAAATCTTTAAACCCGGCGACTATGTGGACGTACAGGGTAAAATTAAAGGGCACGGTTTTGCCGGCGCGATGAAACGCCACGGCTTTGCCGGACAGCCGGATTCGCACGGTCAATCGGACCGCTCGCGCGCTCCGGGGTCTTTGGGCTCCCGCCGCTCTTTAGGTAAAGTATTGTCCGGCCAACGCATGGCTGGCCACTACGGCACCACTACCCACACGGTAGCCAAAATTGAAGTTATTAAGGTAGATAACGAAAACGGACTTTTATTCTTAAAAGGTTCCGTTCCGGGAGCTAAGGGCTCTATCGTTTCCGTCTTAGAAACTTCTAAATTCAAAAAACATTATGTAGCGCCGCAACAACAGAAAATCTCTGCTTCTAAGGCCGCTAACAAGAAATAAGGACTTTGACCATGGAAACGAAAGTTTTAGATATCAAAGGTAAAGAGAAAGGGACCTGCAATCTGCCGGATAGTTTGTTCGGTGTGAAACCCAATCCCACTTTCTTGCACGAAGTCATTACCGCTTTTTTGGCCAACCAAAGACGCGGCACCGCGGATACCAAAACCCGCAGTGAAGTTTCCGGTACCGGTAAAAAACCGTGGAAACAGAAAGGCACCGGCCGCGCCCGTCAAGGGTCTTTGCGTGCCGTGCAATTCCGCCACGGCGGTATCGCCTTCGGGCCTACCCCGCATTCTTACCGTCAATATCTGCCGGTAGCCAAACGCCGCGCCGCGCTTGCGATGGCGTTGTCTGCCAAGATGTCGGAAGGAAATGTGGTGGTATTAGATTCTTTGAAACTCAAAGAACCCAAAACGAACGCGTTTGCTGAAATTATGAACGTGTTATCCGCCGGGCGCAAACCCTTAGTGATGGATAACTTTGCCGACGAAAATGCCGCTTTGGCCAGCCGCAACATCGCGGGCTTAACCCGCTTGTTGCCGCAAGACGCCAATGCGTACGTTGTGCTTAACAGCACGAAGGTCATTTTGACCCAAGAAGCGGTAGAAAAATTAACAAACACGTTTGCTAAGGAGGCCAAGTAATGACCACCTATACAACCTTAAAAAAACCGCTCTTAACGGAAAAAAGCTTAATTGAACGCGACAGCCACAACCGCTATGGTTTTATCGTAGCCGCTAACGCGTCCAAAGGCGAAATCAAAACCGCGGTGGAAAAAATCTTTAACGTAACCGTAAAAAAGATTAACACAATTTCCGTCACGGGGAAGACCCATCGTATGGGTCGCTTTGAAGGGAAACGCCCTGATTATAAAAAGGCGTTTGTTACCTTGAAAGAAGGCGATAAAATTGAAATGGTGGAAGCCGCTTCAAAGTAGAATAAGGAGAAACTACTAACTATGCCTATTAAATCATTTAGACCTTACACTCCTTCCCGCCGCACGATCACGGTGTCGGACTATTCCGATATTACCAAGACCACGCCCGAGAAGCGTTTGACAAAAGGTCTTCGCAAAACCGGTGGAAGAAACAATACCGGTATGATCATGGTTCGCCACATCGGTGGTGGCCACAGACGTGCTTACAGACAAATTGATTTCAAGCGCGAAAAATACGGCGTGCCGGCCAAAGTCGTATCTATTGAATACGATCCGAACCGCAGTGCGCGTATTTGCTTGTTAAACTATGCCGACGGCGACAAGAGATATATTTTGCATCCGCTCGGTGTACAGGTGGGCGATGTATTGATGTCCGGCCCGGCCGCAGATATTAAAGTGGGTAACTGCCTTGCACTTAAAAATATTCCTGAAGGTACTTTTATCCACGCGATTGAACTTAAAGTCGGCAAAGGTGCGCAACTTGCGCGCAGTGCCGGCAGCCAAGCGCAACTTATGGCCAAAGAATCGGACTACGCCCATATCAAAATGCCGTCCGGCGAAATCCGCTTAGTGCCCAGCGATTGCTGTGCGACTATCGGTCAAGTAGGTAACATTGACCACGGTAACATCGTCATCGGCAACGCGGGTCGCAACCGTCATCGCGGCGAACGTCCTACCGTACGCGGTAGCGCGATGAACGCGGTAGATCACCCGATGGGTGGTGGCCGCGGTCACGGTAAAGGCGGAAACATTCCGCGCTCTCCGTGGAATCAACAAACCCGCGGTTTGAAGACACGCTCCACCAAGAAAGCTTTTGGCTGGATGATTGTCAGCGACAGAAGAAAAAACAAGGTTAAATAATTATGGGAAGATCAACTAAAAAAGGTCCGTTTGTGGATTTAAACCTGTTGGAAAAAGTTCAAGCAATGAACGCTTCCAATGAAAAGAAACCTATCAAGACGTGGGCAAGAGCCTGCACGATTGTACCGGAATTTGTAGGTCATACATTTTTGGTACATAATGGCCGCAAGTTTCTTCCCATTTACGTTTCCGAACGTATGGTAGGATACAAACTCGGTGAATTTTCGTTCACGCGTTTGTTCAAAGGTCACGGTGGTATGACGAAAGATTCCACCGCCTTAAAATAAGAGTTGAGGATTTGATATGGAAGCTTGTGCAAAAGCAAAATTTCAACGCTTTGGTAGCCGCAAGGTGAACTTAGTGCTTGACCAAATCCGCGGTAAAAACGTAAAGGCGGCGGAAGATGTACTTCCTTTCGTGGCCAAACGCACCGCTGATTTAGTGGCCAAGACGCTTCACAGCGCAGCTGCTAACTTAGAAGTTAAAGCCGGCAAAAAGCTGGACTTTAGCAAAGTCTTCATCAAAGAAGCCTTTGCCAACTTAGGCCCCAGCGGCCACTTGAAAAGAGTGCAGCCCGGCCCGCAAGGCCGCGCCATGCCTTATAAAAAGAGCATGTGCCACTTGACGGTTATTGTAACCGACGAAAAAAAGGGAGGTCGCTAATTTATGGGACATAAGATTCACCCCCGGTCAATCCGCTTAGGTTATATTCAAGATTGGCGTTCCAGATGGTTCGCCCCCAAGAATATGCCGGCCTTGATCAAAGAAGATTTTGAAATCCGCAAAATCATTGACAACAAATTCACCATGGCCGCTATCAGCTACGTGGGCATTGAAAGAGCCGGCGCGTTCTTGCGCGTAAACATCCACACGGCCCGCCCCGGCGTGGTAATCGGTAAAAAAGGTGCAGATATTGAAGCGTTACGCAAAGAATTAGAGGCCTATACCGGCAGCAAAACTTTCGTAAACGTCGTAGAAATCAAAAACCCGGAAACCGATGCCCAACTGGTCGCCCAAAATATCGCTATGCAACTTGAAAAACGTGCCCACTACGGTGCCGCTATTAAGAAAGCGATTGAAAAAGCGTTGTCCGGCAAAGCGCTCGGTATCAAAATTATGGTATCGGGTCGTTTAGGCGGTGCGGAAATTGCCCGCACGGAGTGGAAACGCGAAGGCCGCGTGCCGCTCCATACGTTGTGCGCCGATATTGATTACGGCTTTACCGAGGCCAACACGGTCAGCGGTAAAATCGGTATCAAAGTCTGGATTTTCAAGAGAACTCACTTCGCCAAATCTCCCAAAGAGATTATGAACGAACTCAAGAAACACCGCGACATGGAAACCGCCGCCACGGAAGGCATCGTTGAAGAAACGATCCCGGCAGTGGAAGCGAAATAAGAGGAATCTGACTTATGTTGATGCCTAAAAGAGTTAAATACCGCAAACCCTTCAGCGCGCCGCGTATTAAAGGCAATGCCAAACGCGGAACGGAAGTGGTCTTCGGCGAATATGGCTTAAAAGCCTTAGAACCCAAATGGATTACCGCCCGCCAAATTGAAGCGGCCCGTGTAACCCTGTCCCGCTTTATCAAAAAGAAAGGTAAATTGTGGATTCGCATTTTCCCGGATAAAGCCATCACCAAACACCCGGCCGAAACCCGTATGGGTAAAGGTAAAGGTGCCCCGGAATACTGGGCTGCCGTAGTCAAACCGGGCCGGATCTTGTTTGAATTGGAAGGGGCTTCTGAAGAAGATACAAAGCGTGCCATGCGCTTGGCTTCTGACAAACTGCCCATCAAAACAAAACTGGTAACGAGAAGGTAGTTTTATGAAGACGAACGAGAAAGAAGCTTTGAAAAATAAAACCGTGGCCGAACTGAGCCAGGCGCTTAGCAAAGCCCAAGAAAAGAAATTCAACCTTCTTTTCAAACACAGCACGACACCCATTGCTAACCCGATGGAGATCCGCGCTGTAAGACGCGAAATTGCTCTGTTGCAAACGCTGATTAACCAAAAGAAAGAGCAAAAATAGAGGCTAAACCATGGAAAAAGAAATTCGTGGCAAAAGAAAAGTGCTGACCGGCGTTGTCGTGTCCGACAAGATGGACAAAACCCGCACCGTATCCGTTGAACGGTTGGTGCATGACGACCGCTACGGCAAAACGCTCAAAAGAGCAGCCAAATTCCACGCGCACGACGAAGCGAACGAAAGCAAAATCGGCGACAAAGTGGAAATTATGAGCACCCGTCCCGTTTCTAAAACGACGAAATGGCGTGTTTCCAAGATTGTGGAAAAAGCCAGAGCTTAGTTTGTAAAAACTGGAGTTAGATAAAGTATGATTCAATTAAGAAGCATAGTCAATGTGGCCGACAATTCCGGCGCGCGTAAAGTGCAATGCTTTAAAGTGCGCGGCGGCCACCACCGGGATATCGCAACTTTGGGAGACGTTATTATGTGCTCCGTCAGAGATGCGATCCCTACCTCTGCCATTAAAAAAGGCGACGTGGTCCGCGCAGTTGTAGTACGCGTAGCCCGTGAAAAGAGAAGAAAAGACGGTTCGTACATTCGTTTTGATGACAACGCCGTTTGCATCATCAACGATAATGGCGAACCCAAAGGCACCCGTGTATTCGGTCCGATTGCCAGAGAGTTGCGCGAAAAGAATTTCTTAAAAATCATTTCGCTCGCTCCTGAGGTGGTATAGTATGATTATTAAGAAAAAAGATACCGTTTTAGTCTTGGCTGGTAAAGACAAAGGCAAGAAGGGCGAAGTGAAATCTGTAAACCCGAGCAAAAACACCGTTGTTGTAACGGGTATTAACATGATTTCCAAACACGTGAAACCTTCCCAAAATAAGCAGGGCGGCATTATTAAGATGGAAGCCGCGTTGGACGCGTCCAACGTAGCGGTCGTCTGTGCCAAATGCAAAAAAGCAATGACGCCCAAAGTGCAAATCGCTGCCGACGGCACCAAAACGCGCGTCTGCCGCAAATGCAACGAGCCGATCATTTAAGCTAGGTAAGTAACATGACGAAAAAAGAAACCAAAAACGTAACGAAGGCGCCCGAGGGCTATACGCCCCGGTTGCAAGCCCTCTACAAAGAAAAAGTGCTTCCGGCTTTGCTTAAAGACATGAACGTCAAAAGCCCGATGGCTGTACCGAGAATGACCAAAATCGTCATCAACATCGGTGTAAAAGATGCCCGCGAAGACATCAAAGCGTTGGAAACGGCTAAAGATGATTTAACCGCCATCGCCGGTCAAGCTGCGCAAGTGCGCCGCGCCAAAAAATCTATCTCTAACTTCAAACTTAGAGAAGGGATGCCTATTGGCGTGCGTGTAACTTTACGCGGTGCTAAGATGTATGAGTTCATGGAACGCTTCATCTGCATTGCTTGCCCGCGCATCCGCGACTTTCAGGGCTTCAATGCCAGCTTTGATGGCAAAGGCAATTTGAACTTGGGTATTAAAGAACATTATATTTTCCCGGAAATTGACGTGGAAAAATCGCCCAAAGCTCACGGTATGAACATTACGTTCGTTACCACTGCCCAAAACGACCAAACCGGACGCATGCTCATGGATTACATGGGTTTACCGTTCCGCAAGGCGACCAAATAAGAGGAGCAAAAAACTTTATGGCTACTAAAGCATGGGTTGCAAAAATGGCGAAAGACCAAAAGTTCGCTGTGCGCTATCACAACCGCTGCCAAATCTGCGGACGTGCGCGCGGATACTACCGCGACTTCGGCCTTTGCCGTATCTGCCTGCGAAAGATGGCACACCAGGGTTTAATCCCGGGTCTTAGAAAATCAAGCTGGTAATTTACAGGAGGAAGTTTCGCTTTCGGGCCAACTCTTGAAAAAGAAAGTGGCTTGGGACGAAAACTTAAGTATATGGATCCAATTGCAGATTTCTTAACCAGAATAAGAAATGCCAATATGAAGAAAAAAGAAAAAGTGGACATCCCTTTTTCTAAAATCAAAACCGAAATTGCGCGCGTACTCAAAGAAGAAGGATACATCGCCAATTTCAAAGCCGTTCATAATGAAACCAAAGGCGGCGTGGTACGGGTATTTTTGAAATATACGCCCGAAAACGAATGTGTAATCCAAGGTTTGAAACGTCTGTCCAAACCGGGTTCGCGCGTGTACAGTGCGTATAACAACATCCCCAAAGTCCGCGGTGCTTTCGGTGTGACGATTTTGTCCACCTCTAAAGGTATTATGACCGATGCACAAGCCAAGGCCGAAAAAATCGGCGGCGAATTATTGTGCCAAGTTTGGTAAGGGGGGAATATGAGCAGAATCGGTAAAAAAGTAATCAATGTTCCCGCTAAAACCAAAGTGGAAATTAAAGAAAACATCATCACCGCTACCGGTGCGTTAGGCAGCTTGTCTTACACGGTTCCGGCCGGAATCACCCCGGAACTTAAAGACGGCAACTTGTCGTTCTCTATCCCGGAAAACCGGGTCAAAGAACTCAATGCCTTGCACGGCACGACCCGCGCCAATGTGGCAAACATCATTGAAGGCGTAACCAACGGTTTTTCCAAGGTATTGGAAATTAACGGTTTAGGTTACCGCGCGAGCGTAGCGGGCAAAAAACTCAATTTGGAACTTGGGTTTTCCCACCCGGTCAATTTGGATATCCCCGAAGGTTTAACCGTCGTGGTGGATCCGAAATCCGGTGCGGTAACGGTTAAAGGAAGCGACAAGTTTAAAGTCGGTGACTTTGCCGCCAAAATCAGAAGAATCAGACCTCCGGAGCCCTACAAAGGCAGCGGTATTAAATACCAAGGCGAACACATCGTCCGCAAAGCCGGTAAAACTGCGGCGGGAGGTAAATAATTATGGCCACTAAACAAGCAAGATATCAATTCCGCAAAGATCGCAGCCGCGCCCACCTGCTCAAAAACGGTGCGCACCGCCCGCGTCTTTCGGTATATAGAAGCTTAAAATATATGTACGCCCAAATTATTGACGACAATACCCATAGCACCTTAGTATCTGCTACGACGTTGTCTAAAGAATTTGAAGGCAAATTTGAAGCGTCCGGCAAAAGCATTGAAGCGGCTAAAGCCCTCGGTGCTGCGATTGCTAAAAAGGCCTTGGACAAAGGCATTAGCGAAGTGATGTTTGACCGCGGCGGACGCGTCTATCACGGCAGAATCAAAGCGTTAGCTGACGCTGCCAGAGAAGCAGGATTGAAATTCTAAGTAACAGGTGAATTTAATGTCCAATGAAACGCTCGCGAAAAGCGAAAACAAAAAAGAAGCGAAAGGCAAAAGAGCCGAGTTTCAAAAAGCAAGACCGGCGGTAGAAGGTAAAACCACGGTTATCCACGTTGCCCGTACGGCCAAGGTAGTCAAAGGCGGTAAACGCTTTGGCTTCCGCGCGCTCGTCGTTGTCGGAAACGGCATGGGCAAAGTGGGCGTTGCTATTGGCAAGGCAAATCAGGTTCAGTTGGCTATTTCCAAAGCTGAATCCCATGCGCGCAAGCACATGATTACGTTCCCGATTGTCGGCGAAACGATTCCGCACGAAACGATTGGCAAATTTGGTGCCGCGTCTGTGTGGATGAAACCCGCCGCCCCCGGTACCGGGGTTATCGCGGGAAGCGGTGTGCGGCTCTTATTTGAAGCTGCCGGCATCAAAGACGTGCTTGCTAAAAGTTTAGGCAGCACCAACCCGTGCAACCTCGTTTATGCTACGTTAGAAGCTTTCAAACAACTTAAAAGCAAAGAAGCCGTTAACGTGCTACGCGGTAAAGCCGCCCCGGCAGAAGAAGCCCCCAAAGCGGAAGAAGTAAAAGCTGAGCCCGCTAAGGCCGAATAGTTTGGAGGAGAATGAATATGGTAAATTTAAATACACTTTTCCCTAAACATGGGTCCAGAAAAGAAAGAAGACGCTTAGGTATCGGGCCGGGTTCCGGCTTGGGCAATTACTGCACCAAAGGGATGAAAGGTCAAACCTCCCGCTCCGGTAACACCCGCAAAGAAAGCAAAGAAGGCGGTCAAATGCCGCTTATTCGCCACACGCCTAAAAGCGGTTTTTCCAATAAAGATTTTGCCAAACGCTACGACTATGTAAACGTTGGCTCGTTGGAAAAAGTTTTTGCGGCGGGTACGGAAGTTACCCCCGAGGCCTTGAAAAAAGCCGGTATCATCCATGATGTTACCCGCGTGAAAGTGCTTGCTAACGGCACGCTCACCAAGGCCTTGAAAGTGTCTGCGCATGGTTTTTCCGCTACCGCGAAAGCGGCTATTGAAAAAGCCGGCGGCACCGTAACTGTACTTGAACAGAAGACCAAATAATGGCAAATAATACAGTTGCAAATATTTTAAATGCGCCCGAGCTCAGAAAGCGTCTGCTTTTTGTGCTCGGCGCGTTGGCTGTTTTCCGGGTTGCTGCGGCAATCCCTATACCCGGTATCAATACGGAAGTATTACGCCAGTTGTTCAATGCCCACCAAAACGGTATTTTAGGTTTTATGAATATCTTTTCGGGCGGAGCGTTAGGGCGTTTTTCCATTTTGGCCTTGGGTATCATGCCGTATATTAACGCCTCCATCATCATGGGCTTAGTGCGCGGGGCACATATTTTCCCGGCGCTGGACCGTATGCATAAAGAAGGGGAATCCGGCAGAAGAAAAGAAAACCAGATTACCCGTATTTTTGCACTGTTCTTAGCTGTTTTACAAGGTTCTATGATGACGTTTGCCATTACCCGCGTAACGGGGGCCGGCAACGTATCGGCGGTGGTAAACCCGTCTGTTATGTTTTTTATAACGACGGTACTTACCTTAGCCGCAGGCACGATGTTTGTGATGTGGCTGGGTGAACAAATCACCGAAAAAGGCGTCGGAAACGGTATTTCGCTTATTATTTTCGCGGGTATCGTGGACCGCTTGCCCAGTGCATGCTGGGAGCTCTACCAACGTGTAGAAACCGGCGAAATGGACTTTGTAGTATTTTTGATTATTGCCTTAGCGGTAGCGGGCATTACGGCTTTGGTGGTGTGGTTGGAAACGGCCCAACGCCAAATTCCGGTGCAATACGCTAAACGCCAAATGGGCAATAAAACGTATGGCGGTCAAACGAGCTATTTGCCGCTCAAAATTGACCAAAGCGGTGTGATTGCGGTGATCTTTGCGTCGTCCGTAATTTCGCTCCCGCTTACGATTGCTACGTTTAACCAAGAAGCCGAATGGGCGCAAAAACTGATCAACATGATGAGCCACAGCAGTGTGTGGTACATGCTGTTATTTTCTGCGCTGATCATCTTCTTCTGTTATTTCTATAACTCCATGACGATTAACCCGTCCGATTTAGCGGATAACATGAAGAAATGGGGCGGCTTTATTCCCGGAATCCGTCCCGGAGAGCCGACCAAAAATTACATTGAATGGGTCATGAACCGCTTGACGTTCTGCGGTGCCATCTTTGTATGTTTGATCGCTGTTCTGCCGGACTTTTTCCGCTCGTACTTTAACGTGGACTTTTACTTCGGCGGTACCGCGCTACTCATCGTAGTAGGTGTTGCCTTAGATACCGTCAGCCAAGTGCAAGCGCACTTGTTGGCGCGTAACTATGAACCGCTACTGAAAGGGTCCAAACGGATTAAAGGGCGCTGGTTCAACGTCGGCCAGTAATTTTTATGTGATTTTGGGGAATTTCGGTGTTGCTACGGAACTCGCGTATTTCTTTTATACGCTTCGTTCCTAAGCGCCTAGAAATTCCCACAAAATCTCAAAAAATACGGAGTTGATAGTTTGGAATTTTTGAAAGTTGCTTCGCCGCTAGACGCCTAGCAATCTCCTCAAAAACCCACAAACTATTCCGGTTTGGCAGGAAAAATTTTGGCAGTAAAAGAGTATTTTATGAACATCATTTTAATGGGTTGTCCGGGCGCCGGTAAAGGTACCCAATCGGCTAAGTTGTTACAAGCGTATCCGCTACACCATATTTCCACGGGCGATGTACTCCGTGCGGAAATGGCATCGGACTCGGAGTTGGGCAAGCAGTTGGGCGAAATTGTCAATAAAGGCAATTTAGTGCCGGATGAACTGATGGTGCAGATGTTGGAAAAAATCGTCAAAGCTACGGACAAAGGTATTATTTTTGACGGTTTCCCCCGCACGGTAGCGCAAGCCGAAGCATTAGACGCTATGATGCAACGCTTGCAACGCGCCATTACCCATGTGATTATGATTGACTTACCCGCTGAAGAAGTAGTCAAACGCATTTGTTCGCGCAAACAGTGCAAAAAATGCAAGGCAATTTTAGGCGTAGATTTAAATAATCCGCCGGCTGTTTGTCCGTCGTGCGGCGGCGAATTATATACCCGCCCGGACGATACGCCCGAGCGCGCTACACACCGCTTGGAAGTATACCGCCAAAGCACCTTGCCGGTAAAAAATCATTACCAAAACAGCGGTAAGTATGTAGAAATTAACGGCAACCAAACGCCGGAGAAAGTTTTTGAGGATATTAAAAAAATCCTTGAGAAATAAAATGATAGAAGTAAAAAATAAAGAAGAACTCCAACGTATGCGCGCCGCCGGTAAAGTTACCGCGGCGGTGCTTAAACAAATGACCGAGCTAGTCAAACCCGGCATTTCTACGTGGGAGTTGGACAAAGCCGCGGAAAAAACGATCCGCTCCTTCGGGGCGACACCGCTTTTTCTGGGGTATTATGGGTTTCCGGGCAGTATTTGCGCGTCTGTCAATGAAGAAGTCGTGCACGGAATCCCAAAAAAAGATAGAATATTAAAGAGTGGTGATATTATCAGTATTGATACAGGAGCCCGCCTTGACGGTTTCTGTTCAGATGCCGCAATCACCCTCGGTGTGGGAAAAGTTTCTGAGGAAGCCCAAAAACTGATGGACGTAACGAAAAAATCGTTATATAAAGCCATCGGGCAAATCAAACCCGGCCGCCGTCTTGGAGACGCGCAGCACGCGGTGGAAACTTTTGCCATGCAACATAACATGGGTGTTGTACGCGACTATTGCGGGCACGGAATCGGCCGCAATATGCACGAAGAGCCGAGTATCCCTAACTTCGGCAAACCGGGTACAGGTCCGGTATTAGAAGAAGGGATGACCTTGGCGATTGAGCCCATGTTGACTGCGGGAAGCTATAAAGTCAGGGAGCTAGATGACGGTTGGACGGTGGTCACATTGGACGGCAGTTATGCGGCCCACTTTGAACACACGGTAGCCGTTACCGCTAACGGCAGTGAGATACTCACTGCTTTTGAGTAACACCCCGGGCGCGTCTGAAAATAACGGGCGCGGCGTGGTGATTATTCTGATAATTTATCCGAACTCGGAGTTGTATGAGTGACAAAATAGAAGTTGAGGGTAAGGTCTTAGAAGCGTTGCCCAACGCGATGTTCAAAATTGAAATCCCGGGCGGCAAAGTAATTCTGGGGCACATATCCGGCAAAATGAGAGTTCATCATATAAGAATTCTTCCGGGCGATAGTGTTAAGCTGGAGTTGTCTCCGTACGATTTAACACGCGGCAGAATAACTTATAGGGAGAAATAAATGAAAGTCAGAGCCAGTGTAAAAAAGATATGTCAGAAATGCAAAATCATTAAACGCAACGGCGTAGTTCGTGTGGTTTGCGAAGTAGCAAAACACAAACAACGCCAAGGTTAATTCAGAGGAGTTTTAGAAGAATATGGCTAGAGTCGCAGGTATTGATTTACCGAAAAACAAAAGAATTGATGTCGCGTTGGAATATATTTACGGCATCGGCAAAAAGAACGCCAAAGAAGTGCTTGCTAAAGTAGAAGGCCAAATTGATCCCGCTACCCGCGTGAAAGATTTGACCGAACAACAAGCCGGTTTGCTTAACACTATCTTGCAAAAAGAATACAAAGTGGAAGGTGAACTGCGCCGTGAAGTCGCGCAAAATATTCACCGCGCGATTGAAATCGGCTCCTATCGGGGCCAGCGTCACCGCCGCAACTTGCCCGTACGCGGCCAACGCACCAAAACCAACAGCAGAACCCGCCGCGGCAGAAGAAAAACCGTGGGTTCCAAAACTAAATAACTTTTAGAAGGAATTTACTATGGCAGAAGAAAAAGTAACAACCGCCGCCCCGGCCCAAGCGCCTGCGGCGAAAGCAAAAAAGAAAAACTCCAAAGCTCCGGCTTTCGGGGTCGTGCATATTTATTGTTCGTTCAATAACACCATCGTAACCGTTTCCGATGACAAGGGCAACACCGTTGCTTGGTCCACCGCCGGTTCCCATGGCTTTAAAGGCACCAAAAAATCTACGCCTTTTGCGGCCCAAATCACCAGCAACAAAGCGGCTGAAAAAGCTTACGCTTTAGGTATGCGTGAAGTAGCCGTAAAAGTTTGCGGACCCGGCCAAGGCCGTGAAACGGCCGTTCGTGCCGTGCAACAAGCCGGACTTATCGTGTCTTCCATTAAAGACATCACCCCCATCCCGCATAACGGATGCAGACCGCCTAAAGCCAGGAGAGTATAATTTTTATGTCTAGATATACAGGACCCAGCTGCAAAAAATGCAGAAAATTAGATTGCAAATTGTTCCTCAAAGGAACGAAATGCTACACCAATTGTGTCATGGATAAATTGGCTGCTGCCACCAAACGCGGCGGCAAAGTACGCAAAGCCAAAGTATCCGAATACGGTATCCGCTTGCAAGAAAAACAAAAAGCCAAATTGCAATCGGGCATGTCGGAAATTCCGTTCCGCAATATGTTTGACGCGGCTGCTAAAGCCGAAGGTCAAACCGGTGAAAACTTTTTGAAGAAATTGGAAACCCGCTTGGATAACATTGTCCGCCGCTTGGGCTTTGCCGTATCGCTTAAAGCTGCGCGCCAAATTGTCTTGCACGGGTATGTTACCGTCAACGGCAAAGCCGTTAATGTGCCGTCTTACCAATTACGCATCGGCGATAAAGTGGCCTTGGATAAATCTATGGCGGAAAACGTCATGGTCAAACAGGGTCTTACGGAAGCGGAAAAACGCAACCAACGCCCGAGCTTTTTGGAATATGACAGCGAAAAGATGACCGGTAAATTATTAAGATGGCCCGACAGAGCGGAAATGTCCTACCCTGTCAATGAGCAGCTCATTGTAGAATACTATTCTAAATAATAGTTTGGAGGCTTACTAATGGCTTTAAATGAATTGGTTCTTCCGCAAAAAATTCAGTTGGAAGAAAAAACTGCGTCTGACTTCTACGGCAAATTTATTGCCGAACCGTACGAAAGCGGCTACGGCCATACGGTAGGAAACTCCTTGCGCCGGATTTTGCTTTCCGGTATGGAAGGAGCGGCCGTAAGCGCTGTGCGTATTGCCGGAGCCGTGCATGAATTTAGCACGATTCCCAACGTACGTGAAGACGTGATCAACATTTTGCTTAACTTTAAGCATTTGCGCGTCAAAATGGAAGGCAAAGTTCGCGAATATGTACAATTACACGCTTCCAAACCCGGCGTTGTAACCGCTGCCGATATTGAAGAAATTGACGGGGTGGAAATTATCAATAAAGACCTCGTACTGGCTACATTAGAGGTAGGCGGTGCGCTGGATATTGAAATTGAAATCACCCGCGGCAAGGGCTATGTTCCCGCAGAGGAACTGGCCAAAGTACAACGCCCGGCCGGGTTTATTCCGGTAGATGCGTTATACTCGCCGATTGTCAAAGTGCACTACGACGTTGAGCCGGCCCGCGTAGGTCAGAAAACCGACTACGACCGCTTGATTTTGGAAATCACTACCGACGGCACTTTGGAGCCGGCGCGTGCGTTACACCGGGCGGCGGTGTTGTTGTCCGGTTCGCTCCATATTTTCACGATTGAAGGCGAAGAAGGTTGCGTAGCCACGTCTAGCGATGAAGCCGTGGAAGCGGCCGGCGCTACGGTGGCCGCGGCGGCGAACGTCGTTACCAGCAAACAGGACGAACTGCTCAATCAATCTATTGAATTTATTGAGTTGTCTTCCCGCTCCATCAATTGCCTCAAGTCCGAAAACATCCACACGGTGCGCGACTTGGTTAAAATGACCGAAGACGATCTGAAAATGATTAAAAACTTCGGGGCGAAATCCATGGACGAAATCAAAGAAAGACTTGCCGAAATGAATCTTTCTTTGGGTATGAAAATTTAAGGAGTAGTTTGAGTATGATTAAAAATACCGGATACCGCAAATTAGGTAAAACCGCATCCCACCGCAAAGCGATGCTGACCAATATGGCCACCAGCATTATCTTGCACGAAGAAGTAAAAACGACGTTGCAAAAAGCCAAAGAAGTACGTCGTGTGGTGGAAGGTTTGATTACCTTAGCTAAAGCCAACAACGAGCGCGCTGCCAAAGACACACTCAAAGACGAAGCCGCTTGCAAAAAATTATTTGAAGTATTGGCTGCCCGCTATGCCAACCGCCCCGGCGGATTCTGCCGCATTTACCGCGCAGGTCTTCGCCAAGGGGACAATGCTGAAGTAGCGATTGTAAAACTCGTAGACTAAGAGGCGACAGATGGTAATAGACTATCTTGGAGGGCTTTTTTCCTCGGACTTAGGGATGGACCTCGGTACAGCTAACTGCTTGATTTACGTCAAGGATAAAGGCATTGTACTGCGCGAACCGTCCGTAGTCGCGGTGGAAAGAGAAACTGGCGAAGTAAAAGCCGTAGGCGCTAAGGCCAAGCAAATGTTGGGCCGTACGCCTGCCAACATCGTAGCCGTACGCCCGATGAAAAACGGTGTCATTGCGGATTTTGAAGTAACCCAAGAAATGATTCGTTACTTTATCCGTAAAGTACACAGCCGCAGCAGTCTGTTACGCCCCCGCATTGTGATCGGGATTCCTTCGGATATTACCGGCGTAGAACGCCGTGCCGTAGACGATGCCGCCCGCCAAGCCGGCGCGCGGGAAGTATATTTGATTGAGGAGCCCATGGCCTCGGCTATGGGCGCCGATTTGCCCATTGCCGAGCCGCATGCCAGTATGATTGTGGACATCGGCGGAGGTACTACGGAAGTAGCCGTTATTTCGTTAGGCGGCATGGTAGTAGCCAAATCTATTGATGTGGCCGGGGACGAACTCACCGAATGTATCGTTCAATACTTCCGCAAAAAATATAACTTGATCGTCGGGGAAACAACTGCCGAGGAAGTAAAAATCAATTTAGGGTCTGTGTATCCCTTAAAAGAAGAAAAATCCATGGAAGTAAAAGGGCGCGACCAAACCCAAGGTTTGCCGCGTACGTTAACGGTTACTTCCGAGGAGATCCGCCAAGCTTTAATGGAGCCGGTGCGCTTGATTTTAGATGTTATTAAAAGCACGCTGGAAGAAACTCCGCCCGAACTCGCCGCCGATTTGGTGGACAGAGGGCTCGTGGTAGCAGGTGGCGGCAGTCTTTTACGCGGTATTACAGAGCTGATTCGCAAAGAAACAGATATCCCGGTGCACCGGGCGGCAGATCCGCTCAGTTGTGTGGCGCTGGGGACAGGCAAGTTTTTGGAACAGCTGAACGAAAAAGGCACCCGCTTTTTTAGTTCGCGCGGCAAATCTTTCTAACTTGCCGGTGGTTGATTTAAGGCGGACACAGCTTTTGCAAAAAAGCCGTGTCCGCTTTTCGGGTTTATAGCCCCTGTATAAATTAAGATAAGGAATTTGTAGGATTATGGTATCGCCCCGCAGAAGAACGGCCCGAAAAATTTACACAGGTAGCCGTCGCCGGTTTTTATTTCCGGTATCGTTTTTGTTATTGTCTTTCCTTTTAATGATTTTACCGTTAGAGGGCTTTGTTGCGTCGGCCAAAACGGTGCTTTCGTACGTATTTATTCCGCAAGTACGTGTGGCGCACGGCTCGGTGAAATATGCACAAGGAGTGCGTCAAACGGTGCGTGAATTGTTAGATGCCCACCAAGAAAACCACCGCCTTAAACAACAACTTGAAATGAACCATCTTTTAACTGCCCAAGCCGAAACGGTGTTTAAAGAGAACGAACGCTTATCCCAGATTTTAGGATTACGGCCGACGACTCCGTGGCAAGGGGTGTGGGCCCGCGTTGCCTACCGGGAGCCCAGCCAATGGAATACGGTAATTATTGATAAAGGTGCCGCCGACGGTATTGAAGAACGCAGTGCGGTGCTTTCCGTAGAACAAGGACAAGAAGGGTTGGCCGGTGTCGTGGTAGAAGTGACGGAAAATACATCTAAAGTATTGTTGGTGCGCGATGAAGATTTTTCGGCCGCGGTAACCTTGGAAAAAGGTCAAGAAGAAGGGCTTTTAATTGGCGGCGGTACACACGCCGTACGTATTAAATATATACCGCTTCAAGCACAGGTGGAAAAAGGGGATAAAGTAATTACTTCTTCTACGAGTCGTATTTTCCCGGCGGGTATTTTGGTCGGGCATGTCCGTGCCGTGCGCGAGGATAGCAGTTTCCAAACCGCCCAGACGGTAGAAGTAGATCCGCTCGTGCGTTCTGCCGCAGTCAAAGAATTATTTGTCATTTTTAAGCAAGAGGAGCCAGCCCCGTATGTGGAAGATCTGTAAACTAATCACGCTGTTTGTTTTGGCAACCGTATGCCATTGGGGGTTTGCCACGTTGTTTTCGTACGTTGGTTTAAGTGTTAATTTTATGCTCGTGTTTGCCATGGCGTTTTGTACGGTAGCGCGGCTGGAAATCGGATACCCGGTAGCATTTTTCTGCGGGCTTTTCCTAGATTTCTTCGGGGCAAAACTGTTTGGCAATAATGCTTTTTCGTTTACGGCGGCGGCCTTAGTCGTTTATACGTTGCGTGAACGGATTGATTTTGCCAGTATCTTACCGCAAATTGTAATGGTATTTTTGACGACGTGCGCGGTAGGCGTGCTGAACAGTTTACTGCTGATGCGTTTTACTTCTTCGTCTTTATGGCCGGGCACAATTAGTTTGGTGGGCGGCGCGGCTGTGGGTGCTTTTTTGGCTCCGATTGTGTTTGCCGTAGTACGCTTTGTGTGGGTAGATTTATCTGCCGACGAACATCTGTAAAGGAAATACATGTCCGTTACAAAAGTTTTATTCAATATGCGCTTAAAGACCATGATGGTCCTTGCAGCCATTGCAGGGGTCGTCATTGCGCTGCGGTTGATTGATATTCAGATTTTACGTCATAATGCGTATTTGCAAATGGCGGAGCGCAACCGTACGCAGGTCCTTTATCAAACGGCACCGCGCGGCCGTGTGTTTACCTCGGACGGCATAGAAGTAGCTTCTAACGCGCCGGCGTTTAGTTTGTACTATCTCGGCGGTAAACAAGACAGCGCGTATTTGACCCGGTTGGCTACCGATTTTGCCCCGAGCTTGCGCGTTTCGCAAGAGGAATTGGAACATGCTTTGCAAGTAGGCGCGGCCAGCGGCAAGACGGTGCTGTTAGCCGAAAACTTATCTACCAAAAGCACGGTTGCGTTGCAGGAATTACAATACTACTATCCCGGTATTTATCTGATTGAAGAGACCAAACGGCATTATCCGTACGGTATTTTTGCAAGCCACTTATTGGGATATCTGGGCAATATGGACGAGCGCGAATGGCGTAAGCGCAATAATAAATTAGGATACCGTTTGACCAGTAAAATTGGCAAGAACGGTATTGAGAAAAAATACGAACAAGAGCTAAAAGGCAAAGACGGCGGTGTGTTTTTGGAAGTGGATTACCGCGGGCGTGTGAAAAGTATTATTGAAGACAAAAAATGGGCGGCCGGGTCTGATGTTTATTTAACCTTAGATTTTGCCGTACAACAAGCGGCAGAAGAAGGACTCAAAAATTCACTGACGGGCCGCGGCGCGGCCGTGGCCATTGACCCGCGCACAGGAGCCGTGCTTGCGCTAGCCAGTGCGCCGGCGTACGACCCGAATATTTTTGTGCCGTATATTGACGAAGAACAGCCCGCTTCTAAAAAAATCAGTGAATATAACTTAGCGCTGCAAGGTATTTATCCGCCGGCCTCTACGTTTAAAGTCATTACCGCGGCGGCGGCCTTAGAAAGCGGACTAATTGATCCGGCGCGCAAAGTCACGTGCACCGGTAAATATAATTCCGGCCCGCGTATTTTCAAATGTTGGGGAACGCATGGTCCGGTTGATTTTCTGGAAGGGATGAGCCACTCGTGCGATGTTTATTTCTATTCAGTGGCGTCTCAAATCGGTGCGGCGGCTATTGAACGGGTACAGCGTATGTTTATGTTCGGCCGCCCTACGGGTATTGACTTGCCCGGCGAAAAAGCAGGCAATTTATACGGTCCTACCCGTCGGGCACGTAATAAAACATATTGGTTTATCGGCGATACGCTCAATTTATCTATCGGACAGGGTGAACTGTTAGTTACTCCCATTAAGCTGGCCCAATTTGCTGCCGCCTTAGCCAGCCGCGGCAATATTTACCGTCCGTATTACGTGGAAAAAATTGTCAGTAACCAAACAGGGAGCGTGCGCCAAATCGGTCATACCGAAATTTTACAACATGCTGATTTGAAACCGGAAACGTATGACATGCTTTTTAAAGCTCTTAAATATACGGTGGATAACGGAACAGCCCGCCGTGCTAAACTTAAAGGATTTGATGTGTACGGCAAAACGGGAACGGCCCAAAATCCGCACGGGGAAGACCACGGTTGGTTTATGGCGTTTGCCGCACGGCCCGGCGAAGAGCCGGCTATTGCCGTGGCGGTTTTTGTGGAGTTTGGTCAAAGCGGCTCTGCCGCGGCCGGGCCGATTGCGCACGATATGTTAAAAGCGTATTTTGATAATCCGCACCGTGTGCTTGCTCCGAAAACACAGGACGATTACAACGAATTATTAGCGGGAGAAGAAAATGCCTAGTTTAAAGCAACTAGCTGCCGGAAGAAGCCGGATGGATTTTATTTTGTTAGGAGCCATGCTTGCCTTGGTAATACTGGGGGCGTTATGTATTATGTCTGCGGTAAATAGCATATCGTGGACCAACCCCGTTGTTCGCACCCACTTTGTGGCGTTGCCGATAGGCCTTTTGGCCTTTTTCATCGGCAAGAGTTTTAACTATCAAATTTACGATGAACAATGGAAAGCATTATATGTGTTTATCTTGTTATTGTTGGTGGGAGTATTATTGTTTGGATCGTATCAGCGCGGGTCGCGCTCGTGGTTTGTGTTACCGTTTTTTTCCATGCAGCCTTCCGAAATTTGCCGGGTGGCTACTATTTTGATGTCTGCTGCTTTCTTGGACCGTCGCGGCCGACGCATTCGTGATGTAACGTCCGTTTTTTACTTGTGTATTTTGCTGTTGCCGATTTTTGGACTCATTATGTTGCAACCCGATTTTTCTTCCGTGGTTGTTACATTACCCTCCATTATCATCTTGCTGTACTGCACGGGTATTAACGTATTTTACCTGTGGCTGATTGCTTTGTTGGCCGGGGTGGCGGGCTTTTTTACCGTATCGTGGACATACATTTATTTGCACCCGGAACTGTTGGAATATCCGCTGGTGCGAATATTTAACGAACTGGCGCACAACGGGTGGTATATTGCCGGCTTTGCCGCGATTATCATTTTGCTGGGTTATTTGGCCTGGTGGTTATTCAGGCAATTTCGTATTTACTTACCTTCTTTTTATTTTGTGCTTGCCACGCTTGTGGTATTGGCCGGACTGTTTGGCGGTATGTTTGTGGACCACCAAATGAAACCGCACCAACGCAAACGCGTAGAAGCTTTTTTGGCGCCCCGTTCGGATCCGCAAGGGGCCGGATATAACATTTTACAAGCGCAAATTGCCATGGGCGCAGGCGGTATTATGGGTAAAGGGCTTTTTTCGGGTACGCAATCGCGTTTGGGATTCGTGCCGGAACGTCATACCGATTTTATCTTAGCCGTGGTGGGAGAAGAACTTGGTTTGTGGGGGACCTTGTGCGTGCTGGGGCTTTATTTCATCATTTTGTGGCGCATTATTGCGGTAGCGTATGCTTCGGGGGATAGGTATGGCTATTTGGTCTGCGCCGGAATTTTTGGTATGTTCTTTACGTATATGCTTATCAACTACGGTATGCTTATAGGCATTGTGCCGGTAGCGGGGATACCGCTTCCGTTTATCTCGTACGGAGGTTCTAACCTAGTGGCCAGTTTGTGGGCGCTGGGGGTGGTGCAATCGGTGTATGGTCGCCGTTTGCGGGCATAAAAGATGAATTACACGCCAAAAAATTATAAAATGCGTATAGTGTTCCGGTGGAACGATGGACAAGCGGAACACCCGCACACGTTGCGTGCGATAAAACGCATGGTGCTTGACTCGGGTTTGCCGTATGAACCGTCCAAGTTTGTGAGCAGTTTGCCACGGCTGGCATACGGTCCGGCTCCCGCTAAAGGACAGCGTGCCGAGCGCGAGTACCTGGATATTTATTTACTGGAAAACCGCAACGCAGAAGAAGTGCGCGACGCGTTATTGCAAGTGGCTCCGGAAGGATTTGAAATTTTGCAATTAACGCGTGTGCCTTATCCGTTGCCCTCCGTGCAGAACTTGGCCGTAGCGGCCGAGTACCGGGTGAAGGGAGATTTTACCCAATTTATTTCATCGGGGCGGAAGTTGGAAGATTGGAACAGCATGGGTGACTTAACAGTTACCTTGCGTAATGAAAAAGGTGTGGTGTGCAAGCGTACCATTACGCCCGGGCTACTAGCGGCCCGCGTATGCGCACCGGACGAAGTTGCGCTGACTATCGGGCCGGTAAACGGTCAGTGGCAGCCGCCGCAATGGTTTATCGCCGCGTGGCTGGGGCAGGAAGTCCCGGCGGGCGAAGAACCCGTTACGGTAGCAGGTTTAGTTTTTATACGGAAGTGTTTTTATTGGCGAGATTCGCAAGGCGAACTCCACCCAATTTAATTTCAGGGGATATCCCCTAAGTGAGGATTTAGACATGAGTAAAATTATAGAAGGACTTCCCGTGGTGGAAGCATTAGTTAATACTTCTTTTGAAGAAACACGTATCGCCATTTTAGAGGACGGACGTGTCAACGAGCTGTTGTGGGAACGCCGCGGCGCGCTTAACATTGTGGGCAATATCTACAAAGGTACCGTGGAAAATGTGCTGCCCGGTATTTCCAGTGCGTTTTTAAATATCGGATATGAAAAAAATGCGTATCTGTATATTTCCGATGTAATCGGCGGCGACAAAAAGAACATTGATAAAACATTACACAAAGGCCAAGAAGTCATGGTGCAAGTAGTCAAGGATGCTATCAGCACCAAAGGGATGAAAGTAACCATGGATGTTACTTTGCCCGGCCGCTATTTGGTGTTGACGCCGCATCAAAGTTTTGTCGGTGTTTCCAAACATATTGAAGATTCCGAATCGCGCCATAAACTCAACGACATCATGCAAGAGTTGGCCGAAAAACATTTAAACGGTATGGGGTGTATCGTGCGCACGGAAGCCGAAGAAGCCACCAAAGACGAATTGGAACGCGAAGTCAAATACTTGTACCGCCAATGGCAATCTATTGTAAAGAAATTTGAAACCTCCCGTTCGCCCAAACTCTTGCACGAAGATATGGATGCCGTGCTCCAAGTGGCGCGCGATGTGCTGAGCGAAAATGCCAAAGTCTACATGTTAGACAACGAAAAAGATTACGAACGCGTGATGGAATTTGTCAGCAAAAACTCGCCGGAACTGGCTGACCGCGTGAAACTTTACAAAGGTAAAACACCGATTTTTGAAGCGTACGATGTAGAAAAAGAAATTGATAATTTGCGTAAAATCAAATTGCCGCTTCCTAACGGCGGAAGTATTATTATCCAAGAGGCCGAATCGCTTTGCGCTATTGACGTAAACACCGGCAAATTTACCGGCAATAAATCGCAAGAAGAAACGGTCACGCAAACCAACATTGAAGCCGCACAGGAAATCGCCCACCAATTACGCTTGCGTAACATTGGCGGTATTATTGTGATTGACTTTATTGATATGCGCAAGGCCTCCAGCCGCCACCGCGTGGTGGAAGCACTTGCGCAAGCCGTACGCGGCGACCGCGCCAAGATCCGCATTTTGCCTATTACCCGTTTGGGGCTCGTGGAAATGACGCGCGAGCGCAAACGTGCCAGCACGGGCAGCTTTATCAGCGAAGAATGCCCCCAATGCCACGGCTCGGGCCGCGTGTTGTCTGCCGAAAGTATGCGCATTAAAATTCAACGCGAAATTTACGATTTAACCAATGGCCGCCCCGGCGGGAATCTGCGCGTTGTTTTGCACCCGGTGCTTGCAGACGCCATTAAACTGCGCCAGAAAGATATTGAAGAAAATATCCACCGTTCGCTTAAAATTCAAGCCGATCCGCAACTGGCGTGGGAAGATTACAAAATCGTATTAGAATAACCGTAAACGTATGAAAGGGTTGCTGCGGTTTATCTGCGTGGTGTTGTGTGTAGCGGTACTGTCCGGTGTCTGTTTGGCACAGGATAAGGTGTCGTTTATTGTATCCGGCAAAAAGCAAGGTACGGTAGCATCCCTACAAAAAGATAACACTACGTATGTAGATTTGCAGAAAACCGCCCGCAAATTGGGCTTTAGTGTGGAATTGTTTGCCCGCTCTAAACAAGCTAAAATTACCGCGCGCGGTTTCTACGCTATTTTGACGGTGGGCTTGGATGAATTTATTCTCAACGCCCAAACGGTCCGGTTGTCTTCCCCGGTGCTTGTGAACGGGGGGGCGATATTTGTGCCGGCGGAGTTCTTTTTATTGCCGCAAGTGCAAAAAGCCGCGGGCAAAGAAATATCGTTTGCGGATGCGGCCTTTCAAATAGAGTCCCCGTATGATATGGCCCGTACCGATCAAGTGCTTTTAGCGGCGGAAAACCGTCTTGTTTTTATGCCGCGCCATCAATTGACGTGGTCGTCCGATTCGCCCAACGCGCATACGGTGGACGTAACTTTCCCTAACACGGCTGTCAAACGCGAAGAAAGCTTACGGTTAAAAACCGATTTTATTTCATCGGTTTCTATCCGCCAAGACCGGGCCGATACCAAAATGCGTGTGATTTTAGGTAAGAAAGCTAAACATTGGACGGTGGAAGAAAACGACGGAAAAATCTATTTTCGTGTGTCCGGTCAAAAATTAACGCCGCTCAAGGTTTCCCAACCTGAGCCGGTAGCTCCTTCACAGCCGGTTTCCGCACCCGCCACCGTGCAAGCCGCGCAGACAACAACCGAACCTGCAACGCCGTCTGTGGGGGGAGAAAAAGATGATTTTGAAGAAATGCCTTCCGCCGCGGCAGTAGTGTCTGCCGCTACGGCTCCGGCGATGTCTGCTGCTAAACCTACGCCGGTAATGAGTGCCGGCCCGGCAGCGGCAATTTCTTCTGCACGCAAAAAAATGCGTATTGTGGTAGACCCCGGCCACGGCGGCAAAGACCCCGGCGCGCTTCGCTCGCGCGTGCGCGAAAAAGACCTTAATTTGGCAGTAGCCAAAGAGTTATATAAACTGCTTAAAAAAGGAAATTTTGAAGTTAAAATCACGCGCGATAACGATACATTTATTGCTCTGTCCGAACGTTCCAAAATCGCCAATAGTTTTAAGGCCGATTTGTTTGTTTCCATTCACACCAATTCTTCCAAAAACCGCAGTGCTAACGGCTTTGAGGTTTATTTCCGCAGTGAAAAAGCAACCGACAAAGAAGCCGCCGAAACCGCCGCGTTGGAAAACGAAGCCATGCAATACGAAGAAGTGCATTATAATTTTGTGGATGCACTCTTGCAATCTTTGGCGAAAAACGAGTATATCAACGAGAGCTCCAAACTCGCCGGATATGTGCGAAACGAAGTGTATAAACAGCCGGGTATCGGCATCGGCGTCAATAAAAACAGCAGTGTGCGCCAAGCCAATTTCTACGTATTAAAAGGTGTGCAAAGTCCCGCTATTTTGGTGGAAATGGGCTATATCAGCAGTAACAAAGACCGCGGACGTTTAACGCAAAGCGGTGTGCAGAAAAAAATGGCGCAAGGGATCTACAACGGCATTTACAACTATGCCAAAAATGAGGGTTGGATCAATTAATTCCAGTTTGCAAATTTGGGCCATCTAAGGCCGACTTTCACTCGCGTACTTGCGGCCTTACCTGGCCTCAAATTTTCTTCCTGTGTTTCGCATTTTCCCGCTTGAAAACGGCTTTGATATCGCTTTCCACGAATAACCCCTAGGACGTCATCCTGAACTTGATTCAGGATCTCGTTGTGTCCTAGGGGTTATTCCTTGCTAACTCAAATGCCTATGCGCCCAACTAGCCAGCGCAACTTGGAGCGATTTTGAAAAATCATATAATCTTCTGCAGTGTTATTCTTTTGGGTGGCGGGCCGTTCCTTACGGGTTGGCACAAATCTTTTGCCCCAATGCCGTCGTGCCAGTACAAGTAATTTTTCCGGGGTTGGTAGAGTGATCCAGCCAAACACGGTAGGTAAATTCTGCGGCATTTTTGCACTGGTTGACCCGAATATTGGCCGCAGAATAAGAAGGACAATAATACGCATCAATAAAGTAATGTGAAGAACTGGCGTAGCTTTGTTCTGCTCCGATAAGATCTATGCTGAAGTAATCATTACACGCAAAGGTAGTTCCGTCGTCTCCTGTAATTACTTGACACGAACTTTCCGTAGGCAGTTCGTCCAAATCAAAAGCATATTCGCCGTTGGCTAAATAATACGCTTCTTGTGCACGTTTAATGTCCGCGATGACCGTTTTGATGTTGGCAAACCGCGCCTTAACAACCGTTTTTTGATACTGCGGCAACGCCACCGCCGCTAAAATACCGATGATTAAAACAACCACTAAAAGTTCAATAAGTGTAAATGCTTTTGTGTTCTCCATAAATCGCTCCTTTTGATGAAATCATTATAGCATAAAATGATACTTATAGTCCGTGTACTTATATAATGCAAACAGGTATTTTTTATCTATGAAAAATACCTATTCCAAACAAGACAAAAAGTATCTGCAACAATTCGGCGCGCGTGTGCGCGCTTTGCGTAAACAAGCCGGGTTTTCACAGGAAGATTTTGCACTGGAAATCGGGCTGGACCGCACGTACATGGGTGGTGTGGAACGCGGCGAGCGCAATTTGGCTCTTTTAAATATTCGCAAAATCGCCCGCGGTCTAAAAATAACCGAAAGCGAGCTATTAAAAGTGAAGTAGCAAATAGTAAAATAAAAATATGCTACTTTCTTTATTTTACGTATTTGCCAAAATCGGCTTGTTTACGCTGGGCGGCGGATATGCAATGCTCCCGCTCATGGAGCGGGAAATGGTGGATAAGCGTGCGTGGCTGACGCGTGAAGAATTTTTAGATACGATTGCCGTAGCCCAAGCTGCGCCGGGCATTATGGCTATGAACGTAGCGATTTTGGTGGGCTATCAACGCGCCCGCGCGCGCGGAAGTTTTTGTGCCGCGCTTGGGGCCGCGCTCCCGTCGTTTATCATCATTTTAGTGATTGCCGTTTTCTTTCAAACTTACCAAAATAACCCGGTTGTGAGCCGCATTTTTAAAGGCGTTCGTCCGGCGGTAGTGGCGTTAATTGCCGTGCCGGTTTTCCGTTTGGCGCGCGCGGCCAACATCGGTTGGAAAACCGTTTGGTTGCCGCTAAGCGTAGCGGGGTTGGTGTGGCTCATGCACGTGTCCCCGGTGTATGTGGTGTTGGCGGCGGGCGCGGGCGGTTATTTGCTTACCGTTAAACGGGAGGCCAAATGATTTACATAAAACTTTTTCTCACGTTTTTTAAAATCGGCCTATTTAATTTTGGCGGCGGATACGCGATGATTTCGTTCCTGCAAAACGAAGTTGTTTTCAAAAGCGGCTGGCTGACAACCGCCCAGTTTACCGATATCGTAGCGATTAGCCAAGTTACGCCCGGCCCCGTCGGTATCAATATGGCCACGTACACGGGTTACGCGGCGGCGGGTGATGCGTGGGGCGCGGTTATTGCTACGTGCGCGCTTTGTTTGCCGTCTTTTTTACTAATGATTTTTTTAGGAAAATTTTTGCTTAAAAACCAACACGCCCCACACGTGCAAGGGGTTTTGTCTGTCTTACGCCCGACGGTAGTGGGTTTAATTGCCGCCGCCGCGCTTCTTTTGTGCAATAGCGAAAATTTTATTGATTACAAAAGTGTTTTCTTTTTTCTCGTCGCATTTATATTGATTGCTTCACGCAAACTCGGCCCGATCGGCGTATTATGTTTGAGCGCGGTGGCGGGATTGATTGTTTATTAAAAAACACTTGTTAGTCTTGCCTAACTTTTGCTATAATACTTATATCCCAATTAAAAAGGAAAGGAAAATCAAATGAAAAAATTAGTTGTATGTTTATGTTGCATAGCGGTATGGGCGGGATTTAGCTTGCCTGCTTTTGCCGCATCAGAAAGTTTAACAAACCAAGTGGAGCGCGCCGCCGCTTTGGCACAATGGGGGCAGGCGTCTGCGGACTATGTAGTAGATATAGTGGCTTACCTGAAAAAAGAAGTGTTATTAAAAGACCGTATGTTGCGTTCTCCGCGCCGTCCGGCCAATCCCAATCAAGTGATTTCTGTGGAAAAAACAAAGCAAGCTTGTAAAGGGGTAGTAGTATCTAAAGGAACACGTCTTATTGTGCCCGCGGTATGCGTTACAAAAAAAGATTATACGTTGGAAACGGTAGCAATTCATTTGCAAACGGGCGTGCGGATAACGGTAACTCCGGCGGCAGTTATGACGGATGAAGATATCGCGTGGATTTCGGTCCCTTCGGACAAAACGCGTTCCGTGCCTTACGTGGCCTTTGAGCCGGTTGATGAAGGCAAATCGTTACAGGAGGTTTACGGTAACGATATGACACGTCATTTACAGCAGTTTTTCCGGGAACGCGGCGTAGTAGAACACCGGCGTTTGCGTCCGGGTTTGATCTACCGTGAACCGCGTTTGAAAGTTGGCGAGCCGTTTTTTTACAAAGGTAAATTAGTGGCGCTTGTCAAAAAACAAGTGCGGACGTATGGCGGACTTTTTGGCGGCGTATCGGAAGATGCGTTGGCTCTTATCCGTTAGAATTTGAGTTACGTCCTCTGTTTAGCCGCAGAGGTCTCCTATAAAAAACCGCCGGGCTTTGTGCCCGGCGGTTTTGTTTAAGGTCGTTCGGAATTTTCTTGCGGTTTATCTACCGTTGTTTCCTCTTGTGTATTATCCGGCGTCAGCGCGATGTTTATATCTTCAAACACGGCGTCTTTATGTTCGTTAAGCCAGCGGCGGTGGAGTTTATAATCGGGGGAAAACTGCCCTACTAAATTCCAATACTCTTCACCGTGATTCATAAATTTTAAGTGGCACAGTTCGTGGATGACTAAATAATCTTGCACCACCGTCGGCATTTTAACAATGCGGTACGAATAGTTGATATTTTTTTGTGACGAGCAACTGGCCCACAACGTGCGTTGGTCTTTTAATACGACGCGGTTATACTCTACGCCGATTTTTTCCGCCCACTCTTTTGTTTTTTGCGGTAGCACCTCGGCGGCTTTGTCGCGTAGCCACTGGGTAACCAGGGCTGAGGGGTTGCTGTCTTTACTTTGCAGATACACGTGGAAAACAGTTCCGTCAAAGGCAACGCCTTCTTCTTGGTCGGGCGTGATATACGTGCGCGCTTCAAATAAATCGCCGTTATAAAGCACCTTGTTGGCGGGGCTAGCCGCGGGTGCGGCACCGTCCGTTTGTGCGGAGGGAGTTTCGGCCGTGCCGAAGATTTCCGGCATTTCTTTTTTCAGACGTTCCAAAAATAGTTTTACGTCGCTAACTACACTTTGTGTATCTGCCATACCTTTATTATAGCAGTTTGGAGTATGTTACGGTTTGCACATTTGGGCCATTTTGCACCGACTTTCGCTTGCGTACTTGCGGCGCTGTGCGCCGTCCACAGGACGTACGCCACGCTCAACTTGCGGTGCAAACTTGCCTCAAATCTGCAAACCAGGGTTTTACTTCGCCTAAGTCCGTGGATGTGAAAATTACCGCCAACTTGCGTAAGGGGTATGCAAACGAAATTTGCTAGAGGAGGTACCAACGGTAACTGTAAGTACCACCTTTAGAGCCCTCGGGGGTGAATAACGACCACCCAACAAGAGATCCGTTGTATCCGGCCACGGCCTTGCACAATTGTTTAGCGTTATTATCGTCCTCTTTGGCAACACAAAAATTGTCTCGGCGGGGAGTGCCGGAAAAAACGCTGCTTGCGTGCTGAGAATAAAATGCAAAAGTATACTCGTTATTCCCACAGTTAATGGCCGGAGATAGGCCACCGTCCCGCAACATACAGCAATACATTTTTGCATTTGTCCCGCATGAGTGGGTCCCTACTTTGCTGACGGTAAACCCGCCGGGTAAATCTAATGCAAGTTCATCAAAATTATTCGGCCATTCATTGTTGGCTAAATAATACGATTCGGACGCTTTTATAAGTGTAGTAGCCATGGTACGCAAATTAGCAAAGCGCGTTTTGTTTACGGCGAGCGTATATTGCGGTAACGCCACCGCCGCTAAAATGCCGATGATTAAAACAACGACTAAAAGTTCAATAAGCGTAAATGCTTGTTTGTTTTTCATATTGTTTGCTCCTTGCTAGTTTTTCCGTCCCTTTATTATCGTTTTTTTTTTTGATGTGTCAAGGAAAATTTTTCAGCCCGGCGAGATTAAAAGGGGAAAAATGGGCCCAAAATAGCCCCAAAACAGGCGTAAAGAGTTCTTCGCTCTTGCAAAAATGTTTGATATAATAACCGTATAGGAGAAATAGCGTGAGCGAAACTGCAACTTTAAAAACGACCGCTTTGTGCGAAGCGTGCAAGCAAGCCGGCGGTAAAATGGTAGATTTCCACGGGTGGCTTTTGCCCGTTCAATACGACGGTATCTTGGCCGAGCATAAAGCCGTGCGCGAAAGTGCGGGTATGTTTGATGTATCGCACATGGGCCAAATTTTTGTAGAGGGCCCCAACGCGTGGGAGTTTTTGCAATTTATCAGCTGCAACAACATCAAAAACGGCCCGGCCGAAGGAACGTATTTTCATATTCTTACCGACGAAGGAACTATCATTGATGATGCAATTGCGTTTTGCCTTTCGCAAGAACAATTTTTAGTGGTTGTCAATGCCGCTTGCGTGGAAACCGATTTTACTTGGCTTAAAAAGCACGCCGGAAATTTTGGCGTTACGGTGCGTAATGAAAGCGACCAATGGAGCATGTTGGCTATTCAAGGCCCTAAAGCCGTGGAAGTAGTAGACCAACTTTTGCCCGGCGTAAAAGATCTGCCGCGTTTTCACATTTCGCCGCTTACTATGTTTGATGCGGACGGATACGTTACCCGCACCGGATATACGGGCGAAGACGGCGTGGAAATTATGCTCCCTAACGCGCACATTACCGAACTTTGGGATGTGTTAAAACAACTTGGCGTCAAACCGTGCGGTTTAGGCGCGCGCGACGTGCTACGATTAGAAGCCGGATATCTCTTAAACGGCGAAGACGCCAACCCCACCAAAACGCCCTACGAGGCCAACTGCGGGTGGGTGGTCAAACTGACTAAAGAAAATTTTATCGGCAAAGACGCGCTTGTCCAAAAGAAAGCCGCCGGTTTTAAGAGCCGCTTAATCGGGTTTGTCTTAAAAACAGCCGGCGTACCGCGCAGCGGTTGCAAGGTTTTTTACGAAGGGAAAGAAGTGGGCTATTTAACCAGCGGCACGTTTTCGCCGCTTTACAAAGGGATAGCCGTAGGATATTTAGACAGCACTGTGAACGTCGGCGCAGACGTGGAAATTGAAATTCACAACCGCCGTGTTCCGGCGCAAGTAGTCAAACCGCCGTTTTATAAAAACCGAGTGTAAGGAGAAATTATGTATAACGAAGAAAATTGCCGTTTTTTAAAAACTCACGAATGGGCCTGTAAAGAAGGCGAAAACGCCGTCGTCGGCATTTCCAACCACGCGCAAGAAGAAATCAGCGATATTGTATTTGTAGATTTGCCCAAAGTCGGCCGCGTGGTCAAAGCGGGCGAAAACTGCTGCGTGGTGGAATCGGTTAAATCGGCCTCTGAGATTTACGCTCCCGTTAGTGGCGAAATTGTAGCCGTTAACGACGCCTTAAACGGCGATCCGGCCCTGGTCAACCGCGAGCCGCACGGAAACGGTTGGCTGTTCAAAATCAAAATGACAAACCCCGCCGAATATGACACACTTTTAGATTTGGCGGCCTATAAAGCAACTATCCAAAAATAAAATTTATCCCCCCGGTGTGCCGGGGGTTTTTAACATTATGTTTACTCCACACACTAAACAAGACGAACAGGAAATGCTGTCTGCCGTCGGCGTTTCTTCCGTAAAAGAATTACTTAACAAAATTCCGGCTGATTTGTTGTATCCCAACTACAACTTGCCCGCCGCATTGACCGAACAACAACTCACCGCGCATTTGCACGATATAGCGGCAAAAAATAAACCGCTTAAAAATTTTATCGGCGCGGGGATGTATAAACACTTTATCCCGGCGGCAGTAAGTGCCTTATCAAGCCGTGGCGAATTTTTAACCGCGTATACGCCTTATCAAGCCGAAGCCAGCCAAGGCACGCTCCAAACGATTTACGAGTTCCAAAGTTGTATGTGTGCGCTATTTGATATGGACGTAGCCACCGCTTCGCATTACGACGGCGCCACGGCACTTGCGGAGGCCGTCTTGGCGGCGCACCGTGTAACCGGGCGCAATGAAGTGATTATTTCTTCGCTACTGCACCCGCATTACAAAGAAGTATTAAAGACTTACACCCGCCACAGCACTGTTTGTTTAACCGAGGCCAAGCCGACAACGGGCGGCACATTAGATGTGGCCGCACTTCAAAAGCAAGTGTCTGATAAAACCGCGTGTGTGGTTATTTCCACGCCGAATTTTTTGGGTTATGTAGAACAAGCAAAAGAAATTTCACAACTGGCGCACGAAAAAGGCGCGCTACTGGTGGTACAAGTAAATCCGCTTTCGCTCGGGCTCCTTCAAACGCCGGGCTCATACGACGCCGATTTTGCCGTAGCCGAAGGACAGCCGCTTGGCAACCCGGTCAGTTTCGGCGGGCCGGGGCTGGGAATTATGACGGCCAAAAAAGCGTATATGCGCCAACTGCCCGGACGTATGGTGGGAATTGCTAAAGATAAAAACGGACGCCGCGCTTTTGTGCTTACGCTCCAAGCGCGCGAACAACATATCCGCCGCGAAAAAGCCGCCTCTAACATTTGTTCTAACGAGGCCATTTGCGCGCTAAACGCGGTGATTTATTTAACCTTGCTCGGGCCGCAAGGGCTTAAAGAAGTAGCCGAACTTAACGTGGAGCGTGCCCACCAACTGGCCGAAAAAATCAGTGGCATTAAAGGGTTTAGCGTGTTGTCCGCCGCGCCGTTTTTTAACGAGTTTGTGGTAACGTGTCCGATGCCCGCCGCACAGGTAATTCAAAAATTAGCCGCTAAAGGTATTGCTGCCGGATACGATTTGGGCCAAACGTGTGATACGATGAAAAACGATTTGCTCGTTTGCGCTACCGAGTTAAATACGGCGCAAGATATCGCCGCGTACGTCAGCGCGCTTAAGGAGATTTAATATGGAAAATTTACTCTCTATTGAAAAATCAAAACCCGGTCGCCGCGGGGTGCGGTTTGAACAAGCCCAAAAACACGATTATCTGCCGCAAAATTTACTCCGTGCGTCCGCGCCGCGTTTGCCCGAAATGAGCGAATTTGACACGGTGCGCCATTTTACGCGGCTTTCACAAGAAAACTATTCTTTGGACGGACAATTTTATCCGCTCGGTTCTTGCACCATGAAATATAACCCCAAAGCGTATGATGTGTTGTCCGTGCTCGCTCCGTTTGCAAACGCCCACCCGTTTGCGCCGGAAAGTGCGGTACAGGGTACGCTGCAAATTATGTATGAGCTGCAAGAACTCTTAAAAGAAATCACGGGTTTATCTGCGTTTACCTTGCAACCTGCGGCGGGAGCGCATGGGGAACTGACCGGAATTTTAACCGTGCGTGCTTACCACGATGCGCACAAAAATACGTCGCGCTGTGAAGTTATCGTGCCGGATACCGCTCACGGCACTAACCCGGCAACCGCCAATATGGCCGGATATACGGTAGTGAATATCAAATCAGCCGCCGACGGTTGTGTGGATAAACAAGCGTTGCAAGCGGCATTGTCTGACAAAACCGCCGCCGTCATGCTGACCGTGCCCAATACCGTGGGACTTTTTGAAAAAGATATCCGCGAAATTGCCGACATGGTGCACAAGGCCGGGGCGCTACTTTACATGGACGGCGCGAATTTCAACGCGCTGATTGGGCTAGCAAAACCGGCTGATTTTGGCGTAGATGTCATGCACCTAAATTTACACAAAACCTTTGCCGCGCCGCACGGCGGCGGCGGACCGGGCAGCGGGCCTGTGGGAGCCGCCAAACACGTGGCTCCGTTCTTACCTAAACCGATAGTGGAAAAGAAAGGCGACGCGTATACGCTTAACGATAAAATGCCGCAAAGTTTAGGCAAGATGAAAGCGTTTTACGGCAATATCGCGGTAGTGTTGCGCGGGTATTGTTACTTGCGCCAATTTGACGCATCTACGCTTAAAAATATCGCCGAAAAAGCGATTTTGAACGCCAACTATGTGCGTGCGAAACTGAAAGGCAAATTCAATGCGTTTTTTGACGTAAATTGTATGCATGAGTGTGTCCTTTCCATTGACCCGTCTAAAATGAACGGGGTGCATACGGCCGACGTAGCTAAACGGCTGTTAGATTACGGCTTTTATGCACCGACTATTTACTTTCCGCTGATTGTGCCCGAAGCCATGATGATTGAGCCGACGGAAACGGAAAGTAAAGAAATGTTAGACGCGTTTGTGGTGGCGCTTGAAAAAATCTATGACGAGATTTTTACGAGCCCGCAACTGGTACATGATGCGCCGCACACGCAACCCGTTTCGCGCATAGACGAAGTGTCTGCCGCCCGCCAACCGAATTTACGGTGGTAAGGAACGGCCTTGTTACGTTTAGATACGCACAAACGGCAGACTAACGTCTGCCGTTTGTGTCTTATGTGGGCCAACCATTTTCCAAAACCTGTTTATTTCGCGGTCTTGCGGCCTTGACGTAGCTACCGCTACGCCTATGCGGCCGCCTAAATCCCGCGAACTAAAATCGGTTTTGAAAAATCAGGCAAACCTTTGCAATGTTAGTCTTGGGGCGGCGGGCCGTCCCTTTCGTTCTTGGCGAGTTGTAAAACTGAAAACCGGGTATAGTCCTCGTAATAAGAAAATAAAGTATATTTAGTAGTTCCAGCCCCATGCGGTTTCTTGCGTATAAGAGGGGGCGGAAAGGCCCGTTTCTGTTTTACAAACTTGGTTGTTGGTATCCTTTGCGTTAATGGAATAGGCCACACAGGTTTTTAAGTTAGGGTGACCGCTCCTGTCTAACCAATGGTTATATTGTAAATAAGCCGTTCCGTTTTTATACAAATAACAAGATATTAGACCGCTTGATACGGGATTAGGTAAACTGCAGTAGCCCCACGAAAAATAACAAGTTCCCACGCTATTGCAACTTGTTGCCGAAACATCTATGCTCAGTTCGTTCCAATCTTTTGTGTACGTGTTGTTTGCCAAATAATATATTTCTTCAGCCCGGACCAAACTTTCGGCCATCGTTTTGGCCTGTATGTAGCGGCTTTTCCAAACGGCTTTTTGATATTGCGGTAAGGCCACCGCGGCTAAAATTCCGATAATAAGTACGACGACTAAGAGTTCAATGAGCGTAAAGCCGTTGTTGTAAAAAAAGACGTCATGCTGAACTTGATTCAGCATCTCACCTTGTTGCCGTTTTAGAAAGCGGTGAGATTCCAAATCAAGTTTGGAATGACACTTATTTTTATTTGTGTTATTCATATTATTTGCTCCTTAAATTTTTTACTGCCCCTTTATTATTGTTTTTTTTTTTGATTTGTCAAGGGCTTTTTCGGGAAGGTCATTTTTAGTGATATTTGTTGTTAAAACGCGCTCTGCTTATGTAGGGAATTTGATATAATTTTTTCAGACGGTACAGCGAGGTTTTTTATGGACGTTTTACTTATTACGCCGCCGCTTAATGTGTATGAACACATGGCGTTAGACGAGCAAATTGTGCACCTGCGTCCGCAGGCCGTTACACTAAGGTTTTATAACTGGACGGACCGGCAGGCGGTTACGTTTGGTTACGCGCAATTTGTTAAAGAAGTAAAACAGGCCCTCGCCGCGCCAGATTTTCGGGGTGACTATACCCGCCGTCCGACGGGCGGCGGCGTCGTGTTCCATACGGACGATCTCACGTTTTCGCTCGTGTTTCCGGCGCAAGAACGTCCGACCGAAATTTACAAAAAATTACACGGCTTTATTTTTGAGGCCCTTGCCCGCGCCGGCATTAAAGGCCGTGTGCTTACAGAAAAACTCCCCGCCACCGCGTATGCCCCCAGTGTCAACCATGAGGCCAGCGCGTGTTTTATTCGCCCCGTGGAAAATGATGTCTTGCAAGAAAACGGACAGAAAATTTTAGGCGGAGCGATTCGCCGTTTTGATACCACCGTGCTGTATCAAGGATCGTTGCAACTGCCCGGCGCACGTACTAACCCGGTGTTAAAACGTGCGGTTATAGACGGTGTACGTGCCTTCTTGGCGGCAGATTTACGCCCGACGCCGTGTTGCGCGGGGCGTCTGGCCGCGGTGCGTCAACAGGCCGTTCTTCAATACCAAAGCCCCTCTTGGGTGGAGAAATTTTAATGCGTTTTTTAAAATTTTTATTCGCACTTGTTTTATGTCCTACCGTGTTTTTTATGTTGGTGGAAACGGGGAAAATCTGGTGGACGGTGTTTGCACATTTCCAAACAACACTTGCGTTTTTGCTCGGAGCGGGGGTTTATGCAGTGTTGCACTATACTGTATATGATTTTTCACGGCCGTATGTGTTTGTGCACGAATTTACCCACGCGCTGTTTGCCTTTTTGTTTGGCGCGCGTATCAAAGATATTTCCGTTAAACGCGAGAGCGGTTACGTGAAAATGGATAAAACCAATGTGCTTATCGTGTTGGCTCCCTACATCGTGCCCGGGTATGTTTTGCTGACCGTGTTTTTGTATATGGTGGGGGAACTGTTTGTTGATTTGACCCCGTACCGGTCGGTTTTCGTGTTTTTAATAGGGTTTTTTACATCCTTTCATTTTATCCAAACTTTCAAAACCTTGCTGGAAGCCGACCAACCCGATTTAAAATTGGCCGGCGGAAAAGTGTTTTCCATTGTGCTGATTGTGCTGGTTAATTTAATTGTACTTGCGCTTGTGTTAAAAGGGTTATTTCCGGAGCAAGTTTCCCTCCTTTTTGCGGGCGAAGCCGTCTTAAGAGGCACGCTAAACGTGTGGCGAATTTTAGTAAACTATATCATAGAGCGTTTCATCGCTAAATTATAATATGACAAAGCAACAAAAAAAATCACTTTTTGCTTCTATCCGCAAGGCCGTCAAAGAAGGATTTGTGACCGGATTGCGGTGGGCGTTGCTTGTGTCTATGATACTGCTTTTGGTGTTTGCGGGAACGTGGATATTTTTTGTTAAAACCTTTAACGCCCAGCATTTAAGCGAAGTGATCGCCGCGGAACTGCAAAAACGCTTGCAACGGCCGGTAGCAATTGCGGCGTTACATGTTACGTTTATCAATACGTTGGAATTAAAAGGATTTCGTGTGCTGGATACCGAGGGGGCACCCGGGCAAGATCTCATCTCGGCCGATTCGGTTACGCTGCGTTTTCGGTTGCTGCCTTTGTTAGACCAACAACTTATCATTGATGAAGTTTCTTTGCATTCGCCGCGTTTTAATATCATCCGCCAGACGGATGGCACGTATAACGTACCGCCCATTCGCGCCAAAGAATCTTCCGTTTATACCAGTGCGTCTTCGGGCAAAAAGTTTACCGTTACCATGGAGGACTGGACGCTAGAAAACGGGGTGCTTAGTTACAAAGACTTAGCCAGCGGTGTGGCGCACGCGGTGTATGGGCTCAATATGCACTTTGAACGGTTGCGCTTTGACGAACTTTCCCGCTTTACGATGAATATGATTTTACGTAACGAGTGGGGGGGCGGAATGTCCGACATGGAAATCAGCGGCACGGGGCATGTTAATTTTGCCGGGTTTGATTGGGCCAACTTTGCACTTCGCAGTTTACGCGCTAAGGTATATTTATTTCAAAAACCGGTAGAATTAACGGTAGATTTGGATAATTTGCGTACCCCGTTTTTTAACGTCAAGGCCAAAGTGCCTGCGTTTGAAAGTAAAGATTTGTCCGTTTTTAACTTAGAAAAAACACCTTTCTCTATTCCTAAATCAACGGTTACGGCCAAAGGCGTGCTTAGCAACAATTACCATTTACTTAAAATCAGCCAATTTACGGCCTCCGCCTCCGATGTAAAAGCAGAGGGTAAAGGCCAACTGGATTTTTCCGCCGCTCCTTATACGGCCGATTTTACGGCGTCTACAAATTCGTTCGCGCTCAAAGGCAAAAGCAAATACTACGCACCGCTTAGCCGCTACAAGCTCACCGGACAAGCCGCCGTGCAAGCCCAATTGGTGCGTAAAGACGGCAAATATACGTGTCCGTTATGGGTAGTGGATGTCAACGAGGCCGATGGCGATATTTACGGTTTCCTGGCCGAAAAAGTAACAGGCCAATTCCGTGCCAAGAAAGACTTTTCGGACTTATATGCCGAAACCAAATCCGGTAAACTTACCGTGCATAATACGGTATTTGATAAGTTAAATTTAAGTGCCAGTTGGCGCGGCGGTAATTTGTATGGGTATATTGCATCTGGCGAAGTAAACGGTGTGCCGCTTAAAATGAGCGTATCGGTCAGTAACTTAAAAAGTGCGCGCCGCCGCGTGCGCACGGCTATGCATTGGCAACACTTTAACCCGATGGATTTTATCAATATTGTGCAAGATTTTACGACGGTGATTTCCCCATTAGTTCCCGGCGGGACCCACTCTCCCAAAGAAGTAACGGGTGATCTGGCGTGGCTACGTAATTTTAGGAACGGTTTGCCGAACTTTATGAGCAACTTTGCGGGGAACATTTCGGCTGATACGTTTTCCAGCCCGGTATTATCGGGTAATAAATTTAACGGCGAGTTTGAACTAACCGGTATGCGGATGGGTATGAAACGGTTGTCCGGCAAAATTCAAGCCCGCTTGGAAGGCGGCGTGATCCACCAAATGGAAAAATGGGCCGAAGAACAACAAGCCCTTAATATCACTTTTCAACCGTTTATCATTATGCACCGCATGGAGCGGGCCGGAAGTTTTAAGGTAGGCAAAGTGCTCAAAGATGTGCCGTTTACCGATATGGCCGTTTCCGGTTCGTTTGAAAACGGTAAAATGGACATTAACAATGCCTACACGGTAGGGCCGTCCATTTCCGCTACTGTAAGCGGATGGGTTGATTGGGTGGCTGAAAATTTTGATATCATAGTATGGACGATGTTTTCCAATACGTCGCGCTCGGGTGCGCTGGCGGAAAATTTAACCGATGAATCGGGCAACCCGGCGTTGGCGTTTCGGATTTCGTCATCTATGTTAAAACCCAAAGTGGAAATGTTGCGCGCGAAAAAGACCGGAGAAACAATCCGCGCCGCACAAGAAAAAGGGTTGGAAACCGATTTTAAAGCCGGACAAGAGTTCTACCAAGGAGATTACCATGCCAAGAAATAATATGGACATCTTGTGTTTGCTGCAAGAACACGGAGCTATTTTGGAGGGGCACTTTGTAATGCCCTCGGGCTTCCACAGCCAGACGTATATTCAAACGTCTTTGCTGATGCAACATCCGCATTTAGCCCAAAAAATTGCGGGTGCGCTGTCTGAAAAGTTTACCACAAAAGCAGATGTTGTCATGGCGCTTACGCCGTCGGACTCGGTACTCGCACAAGAAGTGGCGCGCGTGCGCGGCGTACGGGCGATTTTTGCCTCTAAAGACGACAACGGTGCTATGGTGCTTAAACACAATTTTACGATTAAAGAGGGTGAAAACGTCCTCATCGTAGATGATGTAGCCGTTTCGGGCCGCAAGATCAACTCTGCCATTGACCTAGTCAATAAATTAAGCGGCAACGTGATCGGCGTAGGTGTAATTGTGGACCGCTCTATGGGATATTTACCGCTGACGGTGCCGCTTCGCTCACTTTTATCGTATCCGATGCAGACATTTGCCGCGAAAGAATGTCCGCTCTGCGCGGCTAAAATTCCCTTTACCGAAGTGGAAGAAATGCGCGAAAAAGGAATGTAAGCATGTTGCAGGTCAAATTAAAAGCTAAAGAAGAACGCCGTTTGAAAGCCGGACATTGGTGGGTATTTTCTAATGAGATTGACGGGCTTGATACATCTATTGAACCCGGCACACTCGTGCGGGTGCTTGCCAGTGACGGTGTGCAAGTGGGTATCGGCACGTTTAATCCGCACAGTTTGATTGCGGTGCGGTTGTTGCAAAAAGGCGAAGCGGATTTGCCGGAAGATTTTATCTTTGAAAAATTAGACGAAGCGTACACGCGCCGCAAAGAAATCGGCGTGCGTAAATACGGCCGTATGTGCTATGGTGAGGGGGATAATTTGCCCGGGCTCGTTATTGACCGCTACGGCGATATATTGGTGGTGGATGTTTTAACAGCGGGCATGGAGTTGTTAAAACCGCAAATTACCAAAGCGCTTCAAAAGATTTTCAAACCGACCGGCATTTATTATAAAAACGACAGTGCTTTTCGCGCCTTAGAGGGCTTAACGAACACGCCGGAAATCATCGGTGAAGTACCCGAGACGGTAGAGATTGAAGAAAACGGTATTAAATATATCGTGCCGATTCGCGGCGGTCAAAAAACGGGCTTTTATTTTGACCAACGCGAAAACCGCGCGTTTTTAAAACCGTACTTTAAAGACAAACTGGTCTTAGATTTATATTCGTATATCGGGTCGTTTGGTATCACGGCGGCCAAGGCGGGTGCGGCGCAAGTGTGGGGATGTGATTCTTCCGCGGCGGCAGTGGAACTGGCGCAAAAAAATGCCGAATTAAACGGCGTAAAAGATATTGCTGTTTTCCACCGGGATGATGCCGAGCGGTTACTATCGGCTATGAAAAAAGGCGAACTACCCGACCAACCGGATATGGTTTTATTGGATCCGCCCGCGTTTGTCAAAAGCCGCAAGGCATTACCGCAAGCGGTGGGGTTGTATGTAAAACTGGTTAAAATGGCCTTAGAGGGATTAAAGCCCGGTGGGTATTTGGCCTTTTCCACGTGTTCGCACCATGTGTCGCGCGAATTATTTGTGGATATTATCCGTCAAGGCGTAAGTAAATCGGGCGTGCAAGCAAGTCTTATAGAACTGCGCGGGCAAGCCAAAGACCACCCGGTGCTTATCGGTATGCCGGAGACGGAGTATTTACATTTTGCGCTTGTACAGGTAAGATAGACGTAATAGGAAACTTTACATAAAATCAGCCCCCTTTTAACGAGGGGGCTGATTTATTCACAAAGCGTACTAGTTGCGGTAATCTATTAAATACGCGTTGGCGGTGCTGTTCCACTCTGCTCCTATATTTTCGCATATTTTAGCCGGCGCATCTTCCCCTACGGTACATGTAATATATTTTAATTCGCCATTTTCGTTATAAGCCGTTAATGTGTAATCATCCGTTTCGCGTTCTGTTATGACCGAGATGTTATTTAAATTGTTTGCTGCACAGGTGGTAGCCGGGTTGACTACTTTGGGAGCATCAAAATAAACGGCTTTGGTAAAATCAGCCGTAGGTGTATTGCCGATTTTAAAATCTCCGCTCGTGGAATTTACCGAACCGGCACACGTGTAGTGATTGTTATTGATGATATAGCGTGTATTAAGCACCTCGCAGGCCGCTTGCAAATTTGTTAACGCTTCCACCACGCGTCCGCGTTCCAACGATGCATTATATTTGGGAAGCGTGATCGTTACCAAAATACCCACTACTACCATCACAATCAATAATTCAATGAGTGTAAATCCTTTTTTCATATTTCCTCCGATAAGCTATTATATAAAAATTTTTATAGAATAAATAAGATGATTGTTTCCCGTTTGTTTTGTATTCTGTTTTTACTGAACCTGTTTAACTACATAGACAGGCAAGTTTTGTATGCTGTTTTTCCGCTTTTACAGACCGATTTGCGCCTGTCTGACGGCCAACTGGGCGCGTTGGCTTCTGCATTTATGTTGGTGTATATGTGTTACGCGCCCGTTATGGGGTATTTGGCAGACCGGTTTTCCCGCCCGAAGTTAATTAGTTTAAGTGCATTTATTTGGAGTATAGCTACGTTAGCTACGGGAGCGGCTAACCATTTTGCACACTTACTTTTTGCCCGCGGATTTACGGGCGTGGGCGAGGGCGGGTTTACGACGATTGCCCAGCCGTTTTTGGCTGAACACTACCCGAAAGAAAAACACGCGCTTGTACTGGCTTTATTTGGGCTTGCGCTGCCGCTTGGCAGTGCGCTTGGGTACGGGCTGGGTGGGCTTGTAGGCCAAACGTGGGGTTGGCGTATGGCGTTTATCGTGTTAAGTGTGCCGGGTGTGTTTTTGGCTTTGCTTGCGTGGTTCTTGCCGGACCTGGCACTTACTCAACGCGAAAAACCCTCTTGGACGCAGTATAAAAAGCTCTTGCATTGCAAACCCTTTTTATACGTGTGTTTTATACAAACCGCTATTACGTTTATTATGGGGGGATGTGCGGCATGGGTTCCCACGTATTTCGTGCGTTATTTACACGTTACTGCCGCGCAAGCGGGCGTATGGTTTGGCAGTTTGATGATTGTGTGCGGCGCATTGGGCACGTTTGCAGGGGGCAAATGGGCCGAAAAACAACTCGCCTACTGTGCTTGGGCGTATTATAAAGTTATGGCGGTTGCGCTAGTAGGGAGTGTACTGCCGTTGTGGTTGGGACTACAATGCACACACGTCGCAGCGGCTTTAGCGTGGTTTGGACTGACGGTCTTTTTCTTATTCTTACCTACCGGAGCGATTGCCGCTGCGCTAGTGGCTACGTCGCCCGCGCCTGTGCGCGCCACGGCTTTTGCGCTGAATATTTTTATTATTCATTTGTTGGGAGATACTCTTTCGCCCGTGCTTATTGGCTTAGTATCTGATGTGTGGAATTTAAAAATAGCTATTATTATCAGCACTTTTGTTAGTATCCCCGGACTTTTTTTCTGCCGGCGTGTCGCCAAGGATAGTTAAAACTCCCCCTTTTGGTTTATTGCGCCGTTACTCCCAAAAGACATATACTATATAGAGGGCCGGTTTTGTCCCCGGCCAACAGGAGACCTATGCCCAGAATTGAAGTGGACGCCAACCGCTGTAAAGCGTGTTATTTGTGCGTAGGCGTGTGCCCGAAGAAATGTTTGGGTCCGTCTAAGACGATTAGCAAAAAAGGATATTTCCCGGCTGAAATGATCCACCCGGAAAATTGCATCGGCTGTGCGGTGTGCTACCGCATGTGCCCCGATATCGCCATTACGGTAATTAAAGAATAGTTTTGAGGTTTTTTATATGACAGAAAAAGCATTACGAAAAGGCAACGAAGCTTTGGCCGAAGGTGCTATCCGCGCCGGGGTACGTTTCTTTGCCGGATATCCTATCACGCCGCAAAACGAAGTGCCCGAATATATGTCTGCCCACATGGCCGACAACGGCGGTGCATTTGTGCAAGCCGAAAGCGAAGTGGCCGCTATCAATATGGTCTATGGCGCAGCCGCTACCGGCACGCGCAGTATGACGTCATCTTCCTCGCCGGGGGTCAGTTTAAAACAAGAGGGCATTACGTATTTAGCCAGTGCCGATTTGCCGTGTTTGATTGTCAACGTGATGCGCGGCGGGCCGGGGCTTGGCAGTATTTCCGGCGCGCAAGGCGACTATTTCCAAGCCACGCGCGGCGGCGGTAACGGCGATTATCATGTGATTGTACTTGCGCCGAACTCCGTGGAAGAATTAGGGAACTTCCCCAAACTCGCGTTTGATTTAGCCGAAAAATACCGCATGCCTTGTATGATTTTGGCTGACGGTATTTTGGGGCAGATGATGGAAAGCATGTCATTTAATTTTGAGCCCGTTGATCCCAACAAACTGGGTAAATTTGATTGGGCCGTGGATATCCATAAACAAGGCCGCGGCAAGAGCAAAGTATTTTCTTACAAAGGCGATAATTTAATTGCCGACGTTACCGAGCGCGCCAAACGCTACGGGCTGATAGAAAAAACCGAGCCGCGTTACGAAGAACGCAACACGGAAGATTGCGATATTCTGCTGGTGGCGTACGGGCTTTCTTCCCGTGCGTGCTTAGAGGCCGTTCATATGGCAAGTAGCAAAGGTTTGAAAGTCGGTCTGTTCCGCCCGATTACGTTGTGGCCGTTTCCGTCCAAACGCTTGGCCGAACTGGCTAAAAAAACCAAAGGTATTTTGGTGGTGGAGCAAAGCTTAGGCCAGTTAGTGCAAGACGTTAAATTGGCCGTAGCAGGTAGCGTACCCGTGGGTTTAAACGCGTATCCGGCCGGCGGTCAGCCCGACGGCGAACAAATTTTAACCGCCGCCAAATCTCTTTTAACGGGTAAAAAAGAAGGGCTGTTTGATTTGCAAGAACACGCCGCTAACTTTACTTACAACTGCCAACGTGATACGAAACTGGGCGTTCAAGGCGACGCCAAAGGAGGCAACTAAGATGACGATTATTGCCCAAAAACCGAAAAGTTTAACCGATATCCCTATGCACTACTGCCCCGGTTGCGGGCACGGTATTGTGCACCGCTTAATGGGGGAAACGTTTGATGAATTAGGAATCGCGGATCGCGTCATCGGTATTGCCCCGGTGGGGTGTGCCGTATTTGCCGATGACTACTTTGCGTGTGATACGGTGCAAGGCGCGCACGGGCGCGGACCGGCAATTGCTACCGGCGTCAAACGCTCTAAACCCGGCGCGATTGTGTTTTCGTATCAAGGCGACGGTGACTTGGCTTCTATCGGTATGGCGGAAATTGTACACGCCGCCGTGCGTAGCGAAAACATTACCGTCATTTTTATCAATAACGCTATTTACGGGATGACGGGCGGCCAAATGGCTCCGACGACATTGGTGGGCCAAGTGGCCACTACCGCCCCCAAAGGGCGCGACCCGAAATTACAAGGTTGGCCGATCAATATGTGCGAAATGCTCGCGCAAATTACCGGCAGTAAATTTTTGGCACGCGTAGCGGTAGATAGTCCGCAAAACGTGATTCAAGCCAAGCAAGCTATCAAAAAAGCATTTAAAAACCAAGTGGAAGGCGTTGGGTTTTCCATGGTGGAAGTGCTGTCCCAATGTCCGACCAACTGGCACGCCAGCGTGCCGCAAGCGTTGGAATTTGTGCGCACGAAAATGATGCCGCAGTATCCGCTCGGCATTTTCAAAGACGAGGGGGCAAACTAATGTATCAAGGTATTCGTATTGCCGGATTTGGCGGTCAAGGGGTTGTTTCCGCCGGAATTTTACTTGCGCAAGCAGGCGTAGAAGATAAAAAGAACGCCAGCTGGCTCCCGTCTTACGGCCCGGAAATGCGCGGCGGTACGGCCAACTGTTCTGTCGTGATAACAGACGGCGAAGTATATACGCCCATTGTATCGGCCCCCGATACGGTGATTGTGATGAACGAGCCGAGTTTGCCCAAATTTGAGCCGCTACTTAAAAAGGGCGGACTGTTAATTTTAAATAGTTCGCTTGTTAATTCCCGCCCGACGCGTAAAGATATTACGGTTGTTTGTGTGCCGTGTAACGAGATTGCGCAGAAAGTCGGCATGGACCGGATTGCTAATTTGGTGGCACTCGGTGCGTTTGTAAAAGTGACGGGTGCGGTGTCTTTGGCTAGCGTAGCCGACGCCATGAAAAAAGTATATAAACGCGCTAAACCGGAAATGCTGGAACTGAATAAAAAAGCGTTGCAAGCCGGCTTTGATGCTGTAAAATAATAGAGTATTATAGTTTGATAGGATACAAATTTCCGTTCCCTCGTCATCCCGTAAGGTTTTTATACGGGATATAGGGAACGGAAATTTTGGTTGACGATATGGCGTATATTTATATTCTAGCTACCCAACGTAATAAAATGCTTTATATTGGTGTTACCAATAATTTAGTTCGTCGTGTATATGAACATAAGCAAGGAATTGTAGACGGGTTTACTAAGAAATTTAATATTAAAAAATTAGTGTATTATGAACAATATACCACCATATTGTGCGCTATCAAACGGGAAAAAGTGCTTAAAGAATGGCGACGCGAGTGGAAAGATCATCTGATTTCTACATTTAATCCAACATGGCGAGATTTGTACGAAGAAATCTGTTTGTAATTATATCGTTCTCTCTCTTATATCCCGTATAAAAACCTTACGGGATGACGAAGAGAGAGAACGGGAGTTGCGAGTATGTAGCTAAATTTAGTATTATATATACGTAATGCCGAGGTAGCTCAGTGGTAGAGCACTGGTCTGAAAAACCAGGTGTCGACAGTTCGATCCTGTCCCTCGGCATTTTTTTTCTTCGTAAAATCGTTTAATTCGTTGTTGCGCAACTGCTCGAATACTTCCGCCCTTGCGGGCGTGCTCTGGCAAGTATACTTCACAGTTGCACGCCTAGAATTAAACGATTTTTCTTTGAAAAAACCGCGTTGTTGCTCGGATAGTCGGATACAATACTACATATTTCCTAGGGTGTACACGCGGTTAGAAGAATCTTCGTGGGTTTTTGTCCCTTGCATAATTCCCGTACAGTAGCTATCTGCTGTTTTTGAAAAGTTAATTCCCGGAGAAATATGTTCCACGCATCGGAAGTTTGGATTGCGAAGACTGTATATGATACCTGCCCCAGCATAAGGGCCGGATATGCGGCCCAGATATAAAGTGTCTTGGTTTGATATACGGTACATTTGCAAGGACCAATCGGCATTTGATTTGGTATACGTGATACCGCTATACGTCATCCACGCCGTATTACCCGTCCATGTGGATAAATCTACATCTAGTTCATCTAAGTTAGAAGCATATTCCCCGTTGGCTAAAAAATAGGCCTGTTGTGCTTGGGCAAGCGATTTAAGTAAGGTAAATGCTTGTGTAGCGCGCGATTTTTCTACCGCTTTTTGATATTGCGGCACCGCCACCGCGGCTAATATGCCGATGATTAAAACGACGACAAGTAACTCAATAAGCGTGAAACCACCGTATTGAAATTCAGGTAGGTCAGGCTTTGCCTGACAATGGCCCGTAAGGGACATGATTCCTTTTTGGCTGTTCATTCTTTGCAATAAAGCGCAAGCTGGTTTTTGGCAGCGGTAGGATGTTTCTGCCGAAACACTGTCAGGCATAGCCTGACCTACATTTTTATTTCTTTTCATAAAAATCTCCTTTATTTTTATCGTCTCTTTATTATTGTTTTTTTTTTT
>NZ_CACVRB010000003.1:0-8992 GCF_902756455.1 Candidatus Avelusimicrobium caledoniensis
GTTCGTTACGTCTACTTGTATCGGTATTTGGTTCATGCCCGGGTAGGCAATTGTGGAGTCAAAATTGATTTTATCTACTATGATGTTATCGCCCGGTACATCCGTGGATACCGTCGCGCGGAACGCAAATTGTCCGTTCGTTTTGCCAAACTCGCCCGCAATTTCATACGACCCGTCCCACGCCGCACAGAAAGGAATGCCCGTATTGTCATCCGATTTTGTACCGTCGTTATTCCACACCATCCAACTACATACACCGCCGGTGTCTATACCTGCCGCGCCTGTACCACATGGCGTACAATTCGGTGTATCGGTGGGGCTGAAGCTTTTACAAGTTCCGGTACACTCAGATGAATAAAGGTAGGCCCCGGGAAGTCCTGAGCGGTGATTACTTACAGACCCCTCACAGTAAGAGGTGGCTGAGTTACAAGTCAAACCGGAAGCAGCTGCCCCCGGACAACGATACGAGCCGCAGCGCGCCGCGCCTTCCGTCGGATATAAATCTATCGTGCGGACGGCGGGAGTCTCTTCGGCGTTTTCCACATTTTTGTTGTTATAGTATTTAACTACGTCAAACTTAACATTTTGAAGCGGAAAGGAAATAGAATACGTACTGCCGCCGAGCGGTTTGTTGGAACATTTGACGTTCATACATAATGCCAGGCAGTGGTTGGGATAATTGTTTGTTGTCGGGTCGGCCGATTGCGGGTACGGTTGGTCGTACTCAATAAGTGCGGAACTTACCCACGGGTCTGTATTGTTCTGGTTGCCGGACGGATCCGGATCCGATACAAAACTGCGGTTGGATGCATTGTTTGCGGCAATCGGGCCAAAAGTAAATGCATTTTGAACGCTCGTAACTTGGTAACACTGGGTAGTATTCTGAGCTCCGCCCGAGAGGGAATAAACGTCCCCCACCGAATAATACGTAGAAGAGGAACGCGCAGAAGCCCCGGCACAAGAAGAAACCCTCGTTAAAGACAAATTTCCGTCAGTAATATTGGTGTATGGAAGAAATGCGTAAGTACCAAAATGACTAGACACCCATACAGGATTAAGGATATTTTCCGTCAAAGCCGCTCCCGCAGACGCCATTACCTCAAAATAATAGAAATAGGAGTAGTACGCAACACGGTAATATTCCCCTACCGCATAATGATGATACGGGAGCCGGTCGGCAGCAGCACCGGCCACCGCCGCAGACACATCTTTTCCTAAAAATTTTACAGTTATGCCACCGTCGGGGAAATTCTGCCCGGTAGCACTTGCATCAAAAGATACCATGAGATTGTTCAAAAACGTAGCATTGCTAGCTCCACTACTGGAGCCCAACCCGGATAATACCTGAAAATAATACGTAGAAAAGCCATCTGAAATAAAATAATAGTCATTTATAGAATAGTTGGTGCTCGGCTGCCTTAGCGTTGCGCTCGTAGAAACGGCCGCATTTACATTGGTGCCTAAAAATCTAACACTCAGGGTTCCATCCTGCACAGTAGTATTAAGGGCAGGCGGAACTTTAACAGGGATGTTTTCTGTATACCAGGTGGGCACCGTCGTCCCCGGTTGGGCGGCTCCGGCGGCAAAATCACAATACATTTGTTTGACCAAATCGCCCCCCGCTTGGGACGACGGCGTTTTGTAAAATACGCCTGCGTATCTAACATCGGCAGTTTGGGAGAAAGACGGCACGACCGCCGTCATAAAAAGGGCAACTAAAACTAAAATTATTTTTTTAATATCGTTCACGGGATAATATCCTTAATTCAATTTAAATTCGCCAAAATACATAACGCACCAAGCCGACGTGTTTGTTTTATAAAAACACGCCGACACAGTACTATTACATTGTGGCAACTTTCAAGGTAGGTTGTCAACCCGGGCCCTCGCCGGACCGGGCAGCGCGGCCTAAAACCGCTGTATGCTCTTGTGTGGATATTTCTGTAATGTGGAATTTCATTGACGGTGCACACATTTTTATCGTCCCTTGCGGGCAAGAAACAGGAGCACCGCCCTGACAAAGACTAAAAATTGATACGTTCTTTTTCAATGACAAGCGGGCGGCGTAATACTTGCGTCAAAATCGCACCGATATACTCGCCCAAAACGCCTAAAAAGATAAGCTGAACAGAAGCAAAGAAAAGCACCGCCAGTAAAATGGGCGCAGTACCCATAGGGAACCGTTCCCAAAAACAAATCTTAAGCACCAAATAAATACACGCCAGCACAAAGCTAATTAACCCCAACGCAAAACCTCCTAAAGCCGCTAACCTAAGCGGCACTTTAGAGTGATTGGTAAAACCGATCATCGCGTTATCGTAAAGCGTATAAAAATTATTTTTGGTAATGCCCGTCTTACGCGCCGGTTGCACAAACGGAATGAGTGTCTTAGGATAGCCCAACTCACACACTAAACCCCGCAAATACGGGTACGGGTCATTTAAGCGGCGCAGTTCGTCCACCACGCATTTGTCGTATAAGCCGAATCCCGTGCAATTGGCCACCAGTTCAGCCCCGGAATCGTTAACCAAATTAAGTAACCAATAATAAAATTTCCGCACGGCAAAAAATAATTTATTTTCTACGCTTTGCTGTTTTTGGCCGAGCACTACTTTAAAACCCTCCTGCCATTTTTGAATAAACTGCCCAATAAGCTCGGGCGGGTCTTGCAAGTCAGAAGCCAGATAAATGACCGCATCGCCTTGCGCCTGCAAAATGCCGTAGTACGGGCTGCGGATGTGCCCAAAATTTCGCGCATTAACAATTACTTTTACATGCGGATCTTGTGCGGCGGCTTTGCGCAAAGCTTCCAAAGTGCCGTCTGTGGAGCCGTTATCTAAAATAATTTGCTCATAATCATACGCGTCCGACCACGAGGCCATGGCCGCTTTGACCCGTTCACACAAAACGGGGATATTGTCCTCTTCGTTAAAAGCACTGGATACAATGGAAATTTTACGTTTCATTTTCTCTCTCCTGCCGGGGGAACCTTGTGTATTGTAATTAAACAGGTATCCCTGTTAAACAATAAGGGCTCGCCGTCCTCTTGTATTTGAAGATCTACCGCCGTGTACATTAAGTGCACTTGCGAACAAAGCGGCATAAGTACAAGCGGCTTGGGGTCGGTATCCGCGGTGGCCGCCGCTACTGTTTTTTTGGTAAGCGGAATAATTTCAATCGGTTTATCTTTCGGCACGTAAAAATTAAGCATGCGCGGAAAGGCCGCCCACGGATATCCCGTTCCGGTCAAATCTACATATAATGTGTCGGCTTTGGCTACATGGTTAATGTACGTAAACGCATCGTGTAGTCCGTTATACTCCGGCCAATGTAAATGCTCCAGCCCCCAGTAAGAATTTACCCAACCCACTAGCAGAGCAGGCCACAATACCAGTAATACCGCATGACGTTTACGCAAGTGATCCAAACATTCCGTAAACACTAAAATTACGGACGGCATAACCGGTAAAAAGTAACGGTCCATCCATAAATTGACCTTACGCGATATAACCGCTACTACCACCAACAGTATAACTATTTGCAGCAATGGTAGCATCATGTCCGATTGCTTGAGTAAATCTTTTTTATGCAACGATACAAACGAAACCAACGCTATGACCAAACCATACAAGGTGGCAATAAATAACCGTTGTTCGCCAAATAAGAAAGTAATTACCTCATACGTTGCCTTGGCTACCGGCATTTTGTACCACCAACCCGAGGCCCCTCCTCCCGCAGCAAAATAACCAAAGCCGATCACACCAAAAAACCACACACACCATAAACCAAATACAACCGCCGTACCGAAGAAAGACCACGCGCGGCCTATTTTGTAGTAACAAGCATACAAGAAAACTAACAAAGCGGTAATAAAAAATAATGCGGTACAAAAATAATGGCTATATACACCCAAAAGACCAACCACAAAAAAGGAAAGCCACTCCCACACAGACGGCTCTTTGCCCTCGCTAAACCCGTGCACAAACCGCAACGCCAAAAGAGAAAAAACAAGCGTTAAAAATACAGCCAACGAGTATGCCCGCACAATCGCCCCATACGCCGATAAAATAAACGAACCGGACACTAATGAAACAAATATTCCTTTTTTAAGACGGGACCAATACGCCGGAGCCAACGGCCACGCCACTAACACGGTAGCCACACTCCACAACGCACTAAATAAATGCATCCACGGTTGCGTAAACGGAAAAATACGGTTCCAGCCAAACAATAAGAAATTAAATAGCGGCAAATTGATGTCCCGCATAATCATATTCTTCCATATATACCCCCACGATAAATCGGGTGAAGCCGTAATGGCCGAATATAATTCATCGTATTGCAAACCGTTCGTTAAATGGAAGAAACGCGAGGCCAACATATATACCGCCAGGACCGCCGCACTTATTACGCATACCGCCGTTAAAATACGAACCGCCCGTTTGGAAAGTTCTTCTTTCCAAACGGACGGAGAAAATACAGTACCGCTAGGCATGCTCACCGGGCACCTCTTAGTCTTCTTCGCCACCCTCTACCGAGGATCCGCTCAAGCTGGTAGTATCGCGCGGATCACCGGGCAAATCCGCCTCGTTATCCAGTCCCATCACGTCCAAACAAGCGGCAATACTTCTTTCGTGATCGTTTTTGGGGATACAATAAATCATATCCGAGTTAAACGGCCGGACCAACACATATTTATATGTGTCGCTGCCGACACGGTTGCCCACCATAAACCACTGCTCCCCAACTTGGTCAAAATATACTTCAAACCCTTGACGGGGCTCGCCGTTGGCTTTTTTTCCGCGCGAATAAAAAATAGTGTTTTCAGATCCGTTGGCGTAGGCATTGTCGGCTTTAGGGCGGCGCACTTGCACCGGCGCGGTATCTAACTCATGCCAGTAACGGGTATAGCGTCCCTTAGTTAACCGGTAACGGTCCTGCGCCGTAATTTCCACCCCAAGTAAAGACAATACATCCGCCCGACGGATATTTTCCATAGCGTGTTCGTAATAAGAAATAGCCATACTGGCTAAAATCGCTATCATAATCACACAAACAGTCAATTCCAACAACGTAAAACCTTGCCGATTTGTCATCCGATAATACACAAACGCCTCCTAAATGTTACTCAGTAATAATATAAATAAACCTAAAAACACCAAACACAAACAAATCTTTGTCAGGCCTAAATGTTTTTTTAGTAAATCGTTAAACGTCTTAGACTCGTAGCCCAACAACGCCAACACTAACACCGCTACCAACGGTATAATAAACATCATATTATAAAGCACCAAATAAAACAAGGCCTGCACGCGGTAAGCCGGGTCTTGCATAATCAGTACGCACGTCGGCACATATACTTGTCCTGTACATACGGCCTCAATGAGCGACACTCCAAACCCAACTGCAAAGGCCGCGAGCGTTAAACGCAGCGTGCTTTTTTGTTTATCGCGCAGAAAGAAACCCATAATTTGGTGCACCCGTTTCTTCAAAGAAAGCGGCAATTGCAACAACATACCGTCGGACTTTTTAGTTTTAGTGTACAAGATAAAATCGTACAGGGCCAGCCCAAAAAACACCAAACATAACGCAGCCGTTATTATATAAAACACTTTAATAACCGTCGCAAAACCACGCAACGCATATAAGAATTTAAATACGCCTATACCTAATAACAAATACGCCAAAAACACGGCTACGCAGTATGAAACACCTACAATAATAATTTCACGCCGTGTATATTTATACACCGTAAGAAACGAGATAAAAAATACAATTACGGCAAACGCACACGGGTTAATTCCGTCCACCAGTCCCGCTCCGATAATGGCCCAAAATGTAATTTTAGAGAACGCCTCCCGGGTTTGTTTTTCGCCGGAAGCTTGCGTGACAACGGTCGTTTTTTCGTGCAAGAGCAACGCTTTTTCTATGGCGTTTTCGGCATATGTACCGATTTGGTTAGGGTATCCCATCAAAAACGAACTTCCGACAGCCGCCGCCGGATAACCTAATTTATTTTCCGGTACGCCGTAGGCCTTGGCAGTTTGCATAAATATAAGGTTATTTCCGTCTTGGCTGATGTCGTACATCGTAAAATGGACGTTGCCGGGATATTTGGCTTGCAACTTATCCCAATACTCTTGTTTGAGTTTATTACAATGCACGCACGTCGGGCTGATAAACAGGGCAAATTCTACCGGCTCTTGCCGCTCAGCTTGCGCCCACAACGATACACCCGCCGACGCAAACAACACAATAAGTAAAAATAATTTTTTCATCATTACAGTTTTACAAAGGTGGCAATACCACTCATCACCATATCAACCGACATTAAAATTAAAATCATCCCCGTCAAGCGTTCAATAGCCGCCAACCCGCGTTTACCCAGCAAATTGCTTAGCGGGAAGGACATCATCAAAATAGCCGAGTTAATCACAGACGCGACCAATACCGCCCCCAACGTGAGCCATTTGGGATGTTGGGCCGCGGAAATCATCACAATAGATAACGCCGCCGGACCGGCCACCAGCGGAATCGCCAGCGGCACGATAAAGGGTTCGTCCTCTTTCGGGTCGTTTTTCGGCTCGCTTTCGTTACTGAAAACAAGCTTGACGGAAATAATAAATAAGATAATTCCCCCGGCGATACTGAGCGAATAGCCGTGGATACCAAACGCCTTTAAAAACCACTCGCCCATAAACAAAAAGCCAACCATAATAAGTAGTGCAATAGACAGCTCGCGGATGAGCACGGTTTTACGACGTTCCGGCGCCACTTTTTTCAAAGCGGCAATAAAAAGCGGGATATTGCCAAATCCGTCCATAACCAGTGCTATTGTTACAACTGAAGAAATAAAAGAATCCATAAATCACCCCTTTTCCGCCCATACGGCACGGGGCGGACTACGTATTATAGTATAGCAAAAAAGCACTCGGCGTGACTAGGGCGGTAAAATAACCCTTTTCTGGCGTTTGTTTTTTTGTACGCACCGGGTGTTTTTTGCTAAGATAATACGTATGAAATTATTGGATGAATCTACCTACAACGTGCTTACCATTGTCAAATGGTTTTTCTTTGCTACGATTATCGGCATAGTCGTAGGCATGCTGGATGCTATTTTTCTGCAAACGTTGGACAACGCCATTAAATGGCGCAACAAAATTCCGTATTTTTATGTTTGTTTACCGCTGGCATTGTACGTAGTGGCGGTGCTGTCTCGCAAAGTGGCGCCCGACCATAAAGATTACTCCACCGATGCGGTACTTAAAAAGATTAACGACTATAAACCCATTTCTTTCATTTCCATTTTAAAAGGATTTTTTCTTTCTATTGCCACCATGGCCACCGGCGGATCGGCTGGGAAAGAAGCCCCATGCGCCGACGTAGGCGCGGGGATATCCTCTATTTTATCACGCATCGTGCATATGTCGGTGCAAGACCAACGAAAAATGATGATTTGCGGCGTCAGCGCGGGCTTTGCGGGGGTGTTTGGTGTGCCGATATCGGGCGCGTTATTCGGGTTAGAGGTTTTATGGGTCGGCCATATTTTCTACGAAGTAATGTTTCCCGCACTTGTAGCAGGTATAACGGCCTTTCAGGTAACGTCTTTGTTGGGCGTTAATTACATTTACCACCCGATACACTTTGTGCCGGTTTTTTCGGAACAGTTTTTTCTTAAAATGATTATTGCCGGGATGTGTTTTGGGTTGGTGTCGCTTTTGTTTATTGAAATTTCCAAAGCGGCGCGTGTGCTGTTTCGCTATTTAGCGCAAAAAAGTAATTTATTTGTTACGTGCGTATTTGGCGGCGTACTGCTGATGGGCATTGCGTATGTAACGTCCCCCCTTTATTTGGGTTTAGGCGCGGCAGGCATTGACGGCCCGCTTAGCGGCGCGCCGTTACAATCCCCTTTTGGGTTTTTTTACAAAATAATTACTACCGCTATTACATTTGCCGCAGGCGGTATCGGCGGCGTGGTTACGCCGATATTTTTTATCGGTGCACAAGCCGGAGCTACGCTTTCGGAATTTTTAAAAGTAGATTCCGCTACACTAGCCGCCTTAGGGTTAGTGTCCGTATTGGCGGGCGCGGCCAACACCCCGCTTTCAGCCAGTATTATGGCGATAGAACTTTTCGGCCCGGCAATTGCCCCTTACGCGGCCGTATCGTGCGTAATTAGTTTTTTAATTACGGGCGAACAAAGTATGTATCCCAGCCAACGTATCTCGTGGGATAGCGGCAAAATACTTCCGCACACGCACGGTAATCAAACGCCTGCTGTCAATTTAGGCCGCCGCGCTACCGACCATCCGCAAACGGTCCACACACGCAAAATGTTAGCCAAAAAAATGTGGCGCGAAGTAGCCCGCCGTTTTCCGCATAACAATTCACACAAGAAAAATTAAGGCAAATGATAACTACGTATATTAGCGGTATACGCTAATGTCCCTTTAAAAATATCGTGGCAATAACTTCCCTCCGGAGCCGTAAAGTTGACACCTCCGGTAATTCGTTCCGCACACAAAATTTCACCGGTTGGGTGCCCGCTTTGAATAACAAAAATGAAAGCCGCCCCTTTATACTTACCCGTTAAACGGCCGATATAAACACCAACTACCCCTCCGGGCTCACTAATCAATTGTAAAGACCATTCCCCATTAGAACGGACATCTAATTGAGAAGAATTTTTCCACTTTTCTGTGCCCGTCCAGTTAATGTCTAAGGGCAATTCATCAAACGAAGTAGCATACGTACCGTTAGCTAATTTATACGCTTCTTGTGCCTGCACCACCGATTTTAACAACGTAAGCGCTTGCGCCCCACGCGATTTTTCCACCGCTTTTTGGTATTGTGGAAGTGCCACCGCCGCTAATATGCCGATGATAAGAACAACCACTAAGAGCTCAATAAGCGTAAATGCTTGTTTGTTTTTCATACAACCTCCTTTTTTATCATCAAATAAAATGTAGCAAAAAAAAAAACGATGTCAACC
>NZ_CACVRB010000003.1:9006-65636 GCF_902756455.1 Candidatus Avelusimicrobium caledoniensis
AAAAAAAAACGATGTCAACCCCCTTGCCGGGGGCAGGCATTTTGGGAGCCCTCTTACACTTAATTAGAGCCACACTCTTTTTGCTGTGTTGCTTTGTTATGTATCGACGAGAAAATGTAGGTCAGGCTACGCCTGACAATGCCTCGCAAGAGGCATGTATCCTTATTTTAGAATTATAGGTCAGGTGTCAGCCTAACGTTCAATAAGGTAATACCCTTGTCAGGCATAGCCTGACCTACATGTAACTGTTTCTGCATTGTTGCTTTGCAACGAAACAAAAACACGCTTTTTCGTGTTTGCGAAAAAGCGTGTCTTTTCAAAAAATACAGCTAAAATAACGGGATACCGTACTCTTTGGCGATCGCGTTGTAGCGGTCAATCACTTGGCGCACAAAATGGTTTTTTTCCGTGTAAGACATCGGCGTAAAGCCGCTCTTAAACCCGGCAATTACCAAATTTTTAAGTTGCTTGGGGGTTAGGTCTATATTTTTTACCAGCAGTTCCATTTCTTGGGTAACCGTGGTATGGGAAACAAGCCGGTTGTCGGTGCCGATACTCACCGGCAGACCGCGTTTAATCATTTCGGTCACCGGGTGATTGCGAATTGATTTTAGTTCCGGAAGCGTCTGTAAATTGCTGGTCAAACAAACTTCCACGCCGATACGTCCGCTGGCCAAATAATCGGCTAACGAGTCCACATAGCGTTGCTTATCGGTTACTTTGCGGTCTTTAATCATATCGGTTGAAAATAAATGCGTACCGTGGCCGATGCGGTTGGCGTGGCAATCGGTAATGGCCTGAAAAATAGATTCCGGTCCGTACGCTTCGCCGGAGTGGACCGTTTTACGCATAAAATGTTTATGCACATATTGATACGCGGCGATATGGTTAGAGGCCGGATAGCCGGCTTCTTCTCCGGCCAAATCAAAACCTACGACGGGCAAATGTTCTTCTTCCACCAGTTTAACAATCATCTTCGCCAGTTCCAAAGACGCAGTAGACACAATTTCACTCTTGGAAAAATGCGGCAAACTGCTAATTAGCGTAGCGTAATAAGGCGACATAGATTTGTTAAAATTACGCATCGCACACGCAATAACGCCAAAGTAAAATTTCAGTTCCGCTCCGTCCTTAACAGCTTTGGACGTATTATGCTCTTTTTGCGCGCGCGCTAAACCGCGCACAGTTGCGCGGATGGCTTCTTCGGGGCTGAGCATTTCGTTGGCGTGAAGTTGGGGAGCAAGGCGCACTTCCATATACCGCACTCCCTCGGCAATAGCATCTTGCCCCAGTTCATACGCAATACGCTCAATACTGGCCGCATCTTGCATCACGGCGTCGGTATATTCAAAACCCTTTAAATATTCCACGAGCGAGTTATATTTCTTTTTAAAAACGGTGCGAATAAGCCCCTGCTCGGTGTACGCGGGCAGTTTTACCCCTTGCGCTTGGGCCAGTTCAATTAACGTAGATAAGCGCAACGAGCCGTCCAAATGGACGTGCAGGTCGGCTTTAGGGATACGGCGTAAAAACTCGGCGGGAATATGTAATTTCACGTTATTTTTTCTCCGTTTGTTGGCCTTGCGGGGTATCTTTAACCACGTACCCTTCTTGCAAAATAGCGTCGCGCAGTTCATCTGATTTTTTCCAATCTTTGGCCTTACGCGCGGCGGCACGTTCGTTAAGTAACTCTTTTACGCGGTCCGGCAACTCCGCGGCCTGCAAGGTGGGCGGCTCTAATAAATCTAAAGCCAATATCGCCTCTGCCGCTACCAAAAAATCCCATTTTTCGCCGGCGGATAAGTCATTACTGCGCACCGCTTCCCACGTAAGAGCAAGTGCCTTGGGTGCATTTAAATCATCTTCCATCGCGGCGGTAAATTTTTCTTTCCACGCCCGGCTGTTAGCGGTTTCTTGGGCAGTGCGCCCGCACGCTTGTCCAATTTGGTCCGTCAGCGCGCGCAAGTTTTTTAAACTTTTAGCCGCGCTGTCCATACTTTCGTAGGAAAATTCCAACTGCGTGCGATAGTGCGCGCCTAAGCACAAATAACGGTAGGCAAGCGGCTCGTATCCTTTTTCTTTGAGCACGTCCACCGTCACAAATGTGCCGCCGGACTTGGACATCTTGCCCGAGCGTAAAATCAAAAATTCGCCGTGTATCCAATAGTTCACGTATTTTTGCCCGGTAGCGGCTTCGCTCTGAGCAATTTCGTTGGTGTGGTGAATCGTTACGTGGTCAATGCCGCCGCAGTGGATATCCAACGTGTTGCCTAAATATTTCATCGCCATCGCCGAGCACTCAATATGCCAACCGGGGAAACCGACCCCCCACGGACTATCCCACTCCATTTGGCGTTTTTTATCTTTGGGAGAAAATTTCCACAACGCAAAATCGGTCGGGTTGCGTTTTTCGTCGCTCATTTCCACGCGCGCACCGCCCTGTAAGCCGGAAATATGCGCGTGCCCGACTAACGCATCGTAGCGGGGGAATTTAGAAGTGTCGTAATAAATACCGTCGGAAGTTCGGTAAGTGTATCCTTTTTCTTCCAGCGTTTTGACTAAATCTATCATCGGGCCGATATGCTCGGTTGCGCGGCTGATAATGGTAGGACGCGTGCAGTACAACGCATCGTAATCTTGCCAAAATTTTTGCTCGTAAAATTTGGCAATATCCCACGCACTTTTTCCTTCGCGTGCCGCACCGAGTTCCATTTTATCTTCGCCGTCGTCGGCGTCAGACACCAAGTGTCCCACGTCGGTTACGTTCATCACGTGCGTGAGCGGATAATGTAAACGGATCGTGCGCGAAAGTAAATCTTCAAAAATGTACGTACGTAAATTGCCGATATGGGCAAAGTTATATACGGTCGGCCCGCAACAATACATCGTCACGTTTTTATCGTTTTGCGGGACGAACTCCTCTTTGCGGTGCGAGGCCGTATTATACAAACGGATCATTACTTGACCCCTTGTTTAGCTGCTTGGGCCGCTTCTGCGGCTTCTTTTTTGGCCGACACGTAATTGTCGCGGATTTGTTCAAAGAAGGCGTGGCAGGCCTTTTGTCCGTTTGTATTGGCCGAGCGTTCGCTCATGCGGCATTGTACTTGTACCACAGAAAGCGGATTAACCGCGCCTACGCTGCTCATGGTATAGGTGAACCCGCTAGGTTGGTAGGTGCGCAAGGCCTTGGCATACGACTTTTCCATTGCTTTCATCAACACAGACATATCTTTGCGGGTAGCGGCCGGGCCTAATTCAAATTTGCGCGATGCCACCGTAACAACTACATCTCCGTAAGTTTGATACGAATTAGCCAAACCCTCAGATACAAAATCTTCATCTTCGCCGGGCATTTGTTCTTCTTCCAAGTTACCGTTCGCTTCCGACGGCGTTAATGTATCGGCAAATGCGTTCCCCTCCGTATCGTTGGGAATAGCGGAAGAAAATTCATAATACGCCTCGTTTCTGCCGTAATTGGAATAATCAATACCCTGCGTCACTTTTTTGCGCGAACTAAACGATGTGCTTGCTCCGCACGCGCACAATAAAACTCCTAACAAACAAAGTACCCCTAAACGAATTTTCATACTCTCTCCTATTGTGTAATTTTTACCGTAGCCACGGCGTGGCACATGGCCGCTTCGCCGCGGCCGATTTCGCCTACTTTCTCGTGGCTTTTGGATTTAAAACTTACTGCTTGCAAAGGGATTTCAAACACCTGCGCCAAGCGTTGGCGTATCGTGTCGTAATGCGGTTTGATTTTGGGCTCTTCGGTAATAATCGTTGCATCAATATGCACGAGCTCGGCGTGGCGAGCGCGCACAATTTCCAACACTTTTTTAACGATATCTACACTGGAAATACCCTTAATGGTGGGATCCGTCGGCGGGAATAAAATGCCGATTTCCCCCTCACACAAAGCCCCTAAAATAGCATCGCAAATAGCGTGCAGGACAACATCTCCGTCGCTATGACCCAAGAAACCTTTGGTATGTGCAATTTCCGCACCGCCGATAAATAATTTGCGCCCCGCTTCCAACCGGTGCAAATCAAAACCAAACCCGGTACGGTACATCACTTGTTTTTCCACTAAGGCCTCCGCAAAAATTAAATCTTCCGGCGTGGTAATTTTGTTATTTTTGTAATCGGACGGTACGAGCCGCACGCTCACGCCTAATTTTTCTACCAGTTGCGACTCATCGGTAGCGTCTGTTTCGTTGCCGAATTTTTCTAACGCTTCGGCTAATATTTCCCGCCGGTACGCTTGCGGCGTTTGCGCCGCCCACAAGGTAGCGCGGTCCAATGTACGGGCTACAAAATCCCCTTTCGCTACTTTGACCGTATCTTTCACGGGAACGGCCAATACCGCCGCGCCGTATGTTTGCGCACTTTGCAAACAAGCCGCAATATGTTGCGGACTCACAAGCGGGCGTGCTCCGTCATGCACGGCCACGGTTTGCGCTTGCTCATCTACAAGGGCAAAGCCGTTTTTAACTGAATTTAAGCGCGTGTCTCCGGGGTCGGCAAACGTAACTGCCGTCACAAATTTTTCTACGCCCGGCCGATTTTCTTTTGGCGTTACTACAATAATTTGCCGCACCTGCGGCACTTGCTGAAATGCCAAAATCGTACGCACGAGCACCGGTTTCCCGCCCAGCGGAAGCATTTGTTTAGGGCGGCCCATGCGTTTGCCACTGCCACCCGCTACAATTACTACCGACGAAAAACCAGATCCTTTAGGCATAAGAAATTATTTTACTTTCGCAAAGATCATGCGGCCCGAAGATGTCTGTAAAATGGAATAAACAGCCACTTCCACCCGCTTACCGATCGCACGTCGTCCGTCTTCTACTACAACCATGGTACCGTCGTCCAAATAGCCGATGCCCTGTTCTTTCTCTTTGCCTTCTTTCATGACAAACAGCGACATATCTTCCCCGGGGAGCACCACCGGTTTAAGGGCGGTAGCCAAATCGGCAATGTTAAGCGCAATCACATTTTGCAAAACAGCTGCTTTATTGACATTAAAATCTAACGTCACCACTTCAGCATCTAAACTTTTGGCAAGTTTAACGATTTTTTCTTCCATTGTGGGCGCTTTCACATTTTTGTTGGTAATACGGGTAGTAATTTCTTTAAGCTCTTGCAGGCGGGTAGCTACGTCTAAGCCGCGGCGGCCCCGGGCGCGTTCCAACGGATCGTTGGACGCGGCCATTTTGTTCAGTTCTTCCAAGACAAATACCGGCAATACAATAATACCGGACAAGAAGTTAATTTCGCACAAATCTATAATGCGTCCGTCAATAAGTGCAGTAATATCGGCAATTTTTAAATGATGTCCTTTGTAAGACAGCCCTTCCAAATCGCGCGATTTCCAAATACTGGCGAGCACCCCAAACGCAAGCAGCACAATCTCTGCCTTAAACGCATAGTTGTTCCACCAGTTAAGCGCATCTTGGTGTTCCACCAATCCAACCACGTTGCCGATGAGCACAAAAAGCATATACCCCATCAAAAGCCCCGTGCAGGCAATCATAATTTTAATAAGGCGCAAGCGTTTAAATAACACTTCGCCCGCTATGACGATAGCACCACACAAAAGGCCGCTTAAAATCGTCATCCAGTCTTGCTTGATAAACGTGTATGTAAGAAACGGAAACGCCACTAACGTAGCGATACGGAAAATCCAAATCGGCATACATCCTCCTGTAAAAAATGCAGGGAAAATTCCCCTAAATGAATACGCCTATATTTTAGCACTTTTTAAGGACGCGTGGGAAGAGCATACCTCCACCGGACCGGTTATTTGAAAAAATAAATATTCTCTGTATTCGGCCCATTATCGGAGTTAGGTGTTTTCCGGTTCGTTAAATTTTGGCAAATTTTATTAGCCACATCGTTAGACATAGTGGCATAACACAACTGTTTACCCGCCCATCCATGGGAAGTACGGTCATAAAAAAAATAAATTTTTACACCGGAAATACGAGTATCATATCCCATGGCACCTAGCGTACTATCGTTGATGTCAATTAACCATGCTCCGGGAGCATAAATTCTCCGGGTTGGCCAATTAAGGGAAGGTTGCCCCGGTAGCGACACGGATAATTCGTTGATATCGTTTGCATAACTGCCGTTTGCCAAATAATATGTTTCTTGGGCTTGTTTAACCGCGTTCATCATTCCTAAAAGTGTGCTTGCCCGCGCTTTGGCAACGGCCATTTTATATTGCGGCAGCGCCACCGCGGCGAGTATGCCGATGATTAGAACAACGACTAAAAGCTCAATGAGTGTAAAACCGCTTGCCGTTTGACTTCCACCCTGGCGGGGGAAGTGGTTTTGTGTGCGTAAGCACTCAAAACCGATGAGGGGGTTTAAATAAGTATTTCCCTTTATATACCCCTCACCTGTCCTGCGGACATCCTCTCCCGCAAGGGGCGAGGACAAAACTACATTTTCCTTTTCCATAAAAAACTCCTCCTTTGTGGTATCATTAAATAAAATGTAGCAAAAAAAAAAACGATGTCAAGGCCCTTGCCGGGCCCAGGCATTTTGGGAGTCAACTTCCACTTATTTGTAGCCACACTGTTTTTGCATTGTTGCTTGGTTAGGAGTCGACGAAGAAATGAAAACAAACAGCCCCGCAAAAGATATACTTTTGCGGGGCGGATTGGGACAACTCAAACTTTTATTTTTGACTCAGTTGTTTAATACCTTGCGCGATATTGCGTCCGCTGGGCGGTTGGTACGCATACAAGCCAAACTCGGGTAGTACCGAGAACAAATGGTCAAAAATATCGCTCTGGTATCCCTCGTACTCCGTCCAAACGGTTGTATTTAAGAAACAATAAATTTCAAGCGGCAATCCTTGTGCCTCTTGTTTAAGTTGGCGCACCATGAGTGTAAAATTCGGATCTTTTACGACGTACGGACGCGACGCCAAATATAATTCTGCATATTTGCGAAACGTACCGATATTCGTTAAATGACGGCCGTTGAGTAAACTGTCTTGCGTGTTGTGCGCGGAATTGAACATGGTAATTTCCTGTTCTTTTTGCGCCAAATAATCTTTGAGCAGTTCAATTTTTTTTAGGCGCGCAAGCATTTCTTTATCTAAAAATTTGACCGTATCTACGTCAATTAACATCGTGCGTTGCACGCGGCGGGCGCGGGCCTCGTACATACCGCTCCAATTCTTAAACGGCTTAGACACAAGATCGTAGTTGGGCACGCTGACAATGGTCATATCAAAGTTTTGCACACGCACGCACAAGAGCGAAATATCCACAATGTTTCCGTCAGCCCCTGCGCTATCCACGGTGATCCAGTCGCCTATTTTTATCATCTTGTTGGTAGTCAGTTGGATACTGGCCACAAAGCCCAAAATCGGATCTTTAAAAATAAGGGAAAACACCGCCGCCAACGCCGATAACCCGGTAATAATATACATCGGTTTTCGGCCCAACAGCAGCGATAAAATAAACAGCCCCGTTACCAAATAAACCACAATTTTTAACGCCTGTACCAACCCTTTTATCGGCACGTTGGGATTGCGGCCGTACAGCTGGTTAAGCGTGTTTAAAAACGTGCAAATAAACCACGAAAAACTGAGCATGACAAACAAGCCCGTCAGCTTGACAATTAACGTGGCGATCCAATCTACCTGCTCGGAAATGAACACCGGGTGCAAGTTAATGGCAACCAATGCAGCTAACGCTACCCCCACGGCGGTAAAAAAATAATTTTTTTTCATCGCCTCAAACGCGCGGGCCGAGTGAATTTTGGCCACCAGTTTGGCTAAATACCGGTTACAAAACCACGTCGTAAACCGCGCCAAAAAATAAAGCCCCGCGATAAACACAACCGCCGACACAAATTGCGCCAACATCACGTGGTATTGCTCGGGAATGTATTGAATTTTTTTGATATAAACTAAAATAACTTGCATATTGCACTCCTTAAAAAACTTACTATAATAAAGTGTATGAAAAAAGGGTTTCTGTGTGCAACTTTACTATGCGCGCTTGCCGGGTGTTATACGCCGCTTAATAATTCGGGCGTGGCAACCACTAAACCGTGGTTGGAAATTTCCGGCCGCAAGAACGATTTTGAAGGCAAACAATACGATTCTTGCTACCGCTTCAACGTGCGTTTTTGGCCACAGGAAGCCGCTAACGAATTAGACTTGCAAAAAAACTGTATTTCCTCTTGCTGTTGGCGCAGTGATAAAGAAGAAGTAACCTTAGATTTTAATAAAAATTTTGAGAAAAATTTAGCCCGTTACGGTCAAGCACGCCAATATACGCCGGGGAAAATTACGCTTAAAGTCAGCCACTCCAATTGGTTAAATACTACTAAAGTTTCCGTTTCGCCCAAAGGGTCTATTACCAATAACGGGCTGATCAAACTTTCATACCGCACCGTGGACAACCCAACGCGTATCGCGCAGTTAAAAGAACAACAACGGCAAGCCGCCGCACGTCCGGCCGTGGCAACAACTACGACGAGCACGCCCGCAAAAACCGTTCAAGTAACTACTAAAACCGTTACCAAAACCTACACGCAAACCGACCCGGCCAAAGCACTCGTTCAACGCACCGCAGGCCCGAAAATTGATTCGTATTTTTACGATATGAATAAACGCTACAACAAACAAGGGGCGGTGTTTTTGCTTAGCGAACGTATTTTACACGTCCAGCCGGCGGGCGATACGATGGCTATTGTTTCGTGCACCGCCAAAGCACGCACCGGGTTAGACGCGCAAAGTTTAAATGCATCTACGTTCCCGTGCGGCCAGTGGTTGGTGGACACAACGACCGAAACCGTCACTCCTTACGACAAACGCGCCCAACTGATTTGGGGAATGTAACAATTAAAAACGATAGACATTCTTGGCTCCGTTTTCCGCGTGATCATCAGCTGTTTTCTTATTCGTCAAATTCTTACACACTTTATCAGCGAAACTGTTTGTAGCAACGGCATAACAAACAAGTCCATGCCAAGGGTGTGTGCTGTAAAAGGAATACAATTCTATTCCGGGAACTTTATTATCTACTGCATAAGATATGTTTCCCGTTTGTAAAGTTATTCGCCCAAAACTCCCCTTAATAGAATCATTGCTGTTAAGCACGCTGTAACTGACTACTGTTCCCGCAAAATTAACCGCCAGCTCGTCCCATTGATTGGTATATTTTCCGTTGGCTAAATAATACGCTTCTTCGGCATCGGTAACGGTTTTGAGCATGGTAATTAAATTACTCATGCGCGATTTGGCTACCGCCATTTTATACTGCGGCAGAGCTGCCGCGGCGAGTATACCAATAATAAGCACGACAACTAATAATTCAATTAACGTAAATGCTTGTTTGTTTTTCATACAACCTCCTTTTTATCATTAAATAAAATGTAGCAAAAAAAAAAACGATGTCAACCCCCTTGCCGGGGGCAGGCAACAAAACAACAAAAAAACGGCAAACCGTTTATTCGGTTTGCCGTCTGCTCGCACTAGAAACAGCTTACATATTTTCTTTAATGGTTTGGGCAAGACGCTTTAGCCCCTCTACAATTTGCGTTTTGGTAGAGTAGGAAAAGTTAAGCCGCAAATCGTTTTTCACATCGGTAGCCGGGTAAAAATCAACGCCCGCCACATACGCCACTTTGCGCTCCAACGCTTTGGAAAGCAAGTCCATCGCGTCCATGTGTTTGGGCAGCGTTACCCACAGGAAAAGCCCTCCCTCGGGGCGCGTCCACGTAACGCCTTTGGGCATTACTTCGGCAAGCGTTTTTAACATTAAATCGCGTTTTTCGCGGTACGCGGCAATTAAATCTTTAATGTGTTTTTTAAGATGTCCGCCGCGCAAATATTCTGCCGTAGCCAACTGCAACGTAGGCGACGAACACAAATCTATCGCTTGTTTTAAAATCACGTATTTGCGGATAACATCTCTCGGACCGATCACAAACCCCAACCTGAATCCGGGCACCAACACCTTGGAAAAGGTAAACATAGTGATCACATTACCGCGTCCGCCGTCTAGCGCATAAAACGTACGCGGGGCACTCCCCTCAAAGCGGACTTGGCGGTACGGGGAATCTTCCAAAATAAACGTATCGTATTTTTTGGCAAGTTCTAAAAGTTGCACCCGGCGTTCTTCGGGGATAGTCGTGCCGGTGGGGTTTTGAAAATCGGGCACTAAATAGATAAATTTACACGGCTTGCCCTCTTTTTTAAGAGCCACTAATTTCGCTTCCACATCTTCGGGCAGAACGCCGTTTTCGTCGCTTTGCGCGCCGCGGATATCCGCGCCCGCCGCCGTAAACGCCTGCAAAGCTCCCAAATACGTGGGCGAGGCCGTAATAATACTATCTCCCTCGTTGACAAACGCCCGCGCCGTCATATCCAACGCCTGTTGGGAAGCGGACACCACTAAAATCTGGTCCGACGTTACCGTAATGTCTTCGGTTTCTTTTAAGAGTTTAATAAGTTCTTCTTTGAGCGGAGCTTGGCCTTCGGTAGCCCCGTATTGCAACGAAGCTTCGGGATGTTCACGCACGATACGTTGCATGATATCCGCAATTTCATCCGCCGGGAATAAATCAGCCGCCGGCAACCCCCCCGCAAACGAAATAATTTCCGGTTGCGCAATTACTTTTAAAAGTTCGCGTATCGCCGAAGCTTTACTGCGGCGTACCGCGTTTGAAAATAAAGGGGAATAGTCCATTTAATTTTGCCTCGTTAAATTTGTTATTTAATATATTCTACTATTTTAAGCGATAAATCTTTAGCCGGTACCGAGTGCGTAAGCGCGCCCATAGAAATCACATCTACACCCGTTTTGCAAAATTCTTCCAAGTTAGCAGCGTTTACACCGCCGGAAACTTCTATAATTGCACGCCCGGCAATTTCTTGTTTGCAACGCACAATTTCCGACGGCGTCATATTATCAAGCATAATAATATCCGCTCCGGCGGTAAGTGCTTCTTTGACTTCGTCTAAATTGGTCGTTTCCACTTCAATTTTAGGCGTATGCCCGATCACAGCTTTAATTTTGGCTACCGCTTTGGTAATAGATCCCGCGGCTTTGATGTGGTTATCTTTAATCATCACGCTGTCAGCCAAGCTAATGCGGTGGTTGCGCGCGCCGCCTACGCGCACGGCGTATTTATCCAAGCGGCGCATACCGGGTTGCGTTTTGCGGGTATCTACAATTTTCACGCCGTATTTATGGCCGATTTTAGCACACGCACGTGCCGCCGTGGCAATACCGCTCAAACGTTGCATAAAGTTTAGCGCGGTGCGCTCGGCTTTTAAAATAGAAAGCACCGGGCCGGAAATTTCCACCACCGTTTCGCCTTTTTTTACGTCGTCGCCTTCCTGTTTGTGCGCGGTAAAAGTAACGGCCGGATCCACCGCGGCAAACACTTCCTGGGCGGTGGGCAACCCGCAAAGCACTAAATCTTCTTTGGCTACAATAACGCCGCGCGCCTTGTCTTTGGGCGCAAAAATCGTTTCTGAAGTAATATCCCCCAAACTTAAATCTTCTTCTAAAGCAAGTTCAATTATTTTGTCTAAAATCATTTGGCTAACTCAAACATTTTTTCAATAGATTTCTTGGCTTGCGCGGCGATTTGCTCGTCCACACAAACGATTTGTTCCGGCCGCGGATCTACCAGTGCTTCCAACGTGTTAATCAGCGAATTTTTCTTCATATACGCACACGTACCAAACGGCCAAATAAACTGTTTATCCGGGTGCTCGGCTTCCAAACGGTTGACGAGTCCGTGCTCGGTAAGTAACCCGAAAATTTTATCCGGCGACGATGCCACATACGACACCATGCCTTTTGTACTGCCCACGTAATCACACTCGCGGCAGACCTCTATGGAGCACTCCGGGTGGGCCAAAACGCGGATATCCGGGTGCTGCGCGCGCAAGTTTTTGACGTCGGACGGGCGGTATTTATCATGCACACAGCACGATCCTCCGTCAGCAATAATTTTTTTAGGCGTACCGCGGCGTTGTAACTCGGCCGCTAAATTTTCCGCCATGAGCATATCGGGCACAAAAATCAGTTCTTCGCCCGGCATTTTTTGTGCGATGTCATATACATTACCCGATGTTACGCACGCGTCGCACGCGGCTTTTACGTCTGCCGAGCTGTTAATGTAACAAAGCGCGGGCACGCCCGGATGTTTAGCGCGCAACGCACGGACCTCATCGCCCGTCATCGCGTCCGCGAGCGAACAACCTGCCTTGCCTGCCGGGATGAGTACTTTTTTAGACGGGTTAATGATTTTAGCCGTCTCGGCCATAAACCACACGCCCGCAAAAACAATTACATCGGCCGACGATTCACGCGCTTTTAAAGCGAGCTCATACGAATCGCCCCGGAAATCTGCCACACCGTACACTAAATCGGGCGTGGTATAGGAGTGGGCTAAAATAACGGCGTTTTGTTCCTTTTTAAATTTATTGATAGACAACGTATACGGCGCAGCCGCCAAACAATCTTCCAACGTCCATTTGTCTGTTTTAGTTTTGGATACGTTATGCAATAACCCATACAAGCGTTGGGCTTCTTGCATCACAACGGCCTCTTTTTCCAGCGTACGCAACATACACCCTCTATTTGGTGGTCGTGCTGATTACACTTCCGTCGCTGGCGTAGGTAGTAGTCGTACTGGTAGATTGAACCGGCACATTAGGCGTCGGCCCGTCCACGTAATAAATGTTAGTGGTATTGGTAACTTTTTTACTCTTGGAAACCGAGGTCTTAGCAGCCGCTTTGGCGGCATCTGCCTTGACGGCAGCCGCAGCAGCTTTAGCTTGCGGTTTTTTGAGTTTTTCAGCCGGAGGCAAATAAGACGCCCCACACGCTTGCAATTCATAATCAGAGAGAGAATCGTAATCGGAATCCGGGGCTAACATATTGTCAAATTCTTGGTCAATGATTTGGTATTTGGCATTTTTAGCATCGGCAGCCGCAGCGGCAGATGTGGTATAATAAACGGTTTTACCGTCGGCAGATGTAGTGGTATTGGCGGTTTTTTTAGAGCAGGCGGCGGCAAACACAACGACTGCGAGTAAAATAAAAGCTTTTTTCATAAATCTCTTCTCCTTAAATAATGTTTCCGACTGTACAAGTTTATTATACCATATTGGGCCGAATTGGGCAGAATTACAACTTCCGTTTCCGGCAACTAAAATACCGTTAATGAAAATTTATGTACCGAGTCCTTGCCGTTTATCCGTCCGATAGCGAGCCGTTTGTCGTTCAAATCTGCCCCTTAATGCCGTCTATAAAAAGCGCCGAAATGGATAAGAAATTTTTCATGTTTGAGCGTCAGCGAGTTTGAAAAATTGCCCATTTCGTCTGCTTTTTATGGCATCCTGGGGCAGAAAATCTTTTTGGTCCTTTTTCTGTTTCCAGAAAAAGGACAGAAAGTGCTTGACAAATCAAAAAAAAAAACGATAATAAAGGGACAAAAAAACAACAAAGGAGCAAACAATATGAAAAACATAAAACAAAAATGTCATGCTGAATTTAATTCAGCATCTTCCACGCTCGCTGTTTCGCAACGACAACGACCTGCGTGGAAGACCCTGAATCAAGTTCAGGGTGACGTCTTATTTGATAACGGCGCTTTTACCCTTATTGAATTATTAGTGGTTGTTCTCATCATCGGCATTTTAGCGGCGGTGGCGTTGCCGCAATATCAAAAAGCGGTGTGGAAATCGCGCAACACCCAACTTAAACAACTGGTCAAAACCGTCGCCCAAGCCGAACAAGCTTACTACATGGCGAACGGCAAATACGCTGCCAACTTTGATGAACTGGCCATTGATTTACCGTTAACACCTATAACTACTAACCCGGGTGTAGGAGTCTGTGGTACTACTGTGCAAGGCACAGATTCCGGACGTGCAGGAAAAGATTTCTATGTAGCATTAAATACAACAACGGCTGATTTATCCTCTCTTGCAGTCGTGGCTTATTGGAACACGGGCGTCTATAAATGCGCCGGATTTGGTATTCCAATGCATGACATGGAATTGATGCCCGCAGGGACTCTTCATTGTCGCGAAATGAATCCCTCTAATGGGCAAAATCTTTATAACGCGGGTAACGGCGATTTTTGTGCGAAAATAGAACAGGCCTCTTACGTAGGTGGAAGTAGTTGGCGTCTTTATCTTTACCAATAATTGGGTTTTATAAGAATCTGTTTTATAGCCAACACACCTCCGAAAAACTTTTCGGAGGTGTGTTTTGCTCAAACAAATGCAACTTATTTGCGTTTGGCGGTTTTCTTTTTCGCCGCTTTTTTAGTTACTTTTTTAGCGGGTTTCTTTGCCGCTTTTTTCGGCGCGGACTTTTTAACAGCCGCTTTTTTCACGGCTTTTTTAACTGCTTTTTTTGCCGTTTTCGGCTTTTGCGTTTTAGTTAGTTTAGCCGCAAATTCTTTCCACCCCTCTAACGCCAAGGGCAACACTTCGTCCATGTGTTTGACAGGGATAAGCGTTAAATCTTTGCGCACGCGCTCCGGAATTTCGGACACGTCTTTGGCGTTGGTGTGCGGGTACAGAATCGTTTTGACTCCCTCGCGGTAGGCGGCTAAAAATTTCTCTTTAATGCCCCCCACGGGTAGCACGCGCCCGGTAATGGTTACTTCGCCCGTCATCGCTAAGCGTTTTTTGACGGGAAGTCCGGTCAGCAAACTTGTTAAAGCCGTCGTAATTACGCTACCTGCCGACGGGCCGTCTTTCGGCACGGCACCTTCGGGGAAGTGGATGTGAAAGTCGGTCTTGTCAAAATCAACTTTTCCGCCGTACCCGCGGCTACGCGCATACGTCAGCGCGGCGCGGACCGATTCTTTCATCACGTTGCCGAGCATACCCGTTAAAATGAGTTGGCCTTTGCCGGGCAGTTTAGTGGCTTCAATAGACAGCGTTTCTCCGCCCACGCTCGTCCACGCAAGGCCCGTAGCGATACCGACGCCGTTTTCTTCGGTTGCAAAGTTGGCATAGCGCGGCACACCTAAGAAATCGTGCAAGTTTTCTTTCGTAACAACCACTTTCTTTTTGCCCTCTACCACCATTTTGGCGGCTTTGCGGCAGAGCGAGCCGATCTCGCGGTCCAAATTACGCACGCCCGCTTCGCGTACATATTCGCGCATCAGTTGGGCTACGGCGTCGTGCTCAATTTCCACTTGACCCGGTTTCAAACCGTGCGCTTTTAATTGCTTAGGCAAGAGATAATTTTTGACGATATCGTGTTTTTCATACTCGGTATAACCGTCAAAATCAATAATTTCCAACCGGTCGCGCAGTGTGGTGGGGATACCGGAAAGCGAGTTGGCCGTTGTAATAAACATCACCTTAGACACATCAAACGGCACATCTAAAAAGTGGTCGGTAAATTCTTTGTTTTGCTCGGGGTCTAATAACTCCAGCAACGCCGCCGCGGGGTCGCCGCGCCAGTCCGAGCCCATCTTGTCAATTTCGTCTAACAAAAATACCGGGTTGGAACTTTTGGCTTTGCTAAGCCCTTGAATAATGCGCCCCGGCATAGAGCCGATATACGTGCGGCGGTGACCGCGAATTTCGCTTTCGTCGCGCACGCCGCCCAAACTCATCCGCACAAATTTACGTCCGACCGCCCGCGCAATAGATTTGGCAAGCGACGTTTTACCCACACCCGGCGCGCCCGCAAAACAAAGCACCGGACCGCGAAGTCCGTTTGTGAGTTTGCTCACCGCCAAATATTCCAAAATGCGGGTTTTCGGTTTTTCCAAGCCGAAGTGGTCCTCGTCTAAAATTTGTTTGGCTTTTTTGAGGTCTAATATATCTTCGGTGGTTTTGTTCCACGGCATATCTAACAGCCAATCCAAATACGTGCGCGATACCGTGGCCTCCGGCGAGAACGGTGCCATTTTGGCTAAACGCTCAATCTCTTTTTCGGCCGCTTCTTTGGCGTGCGGGGGTAGCCCGTTCTTTTTGATTTTGGCGCGCATAGCGTCCAGTTCTTTTTGGAAATCGTCCTTTTGGCTCAGTTCCTTTTGAATGGCTTTCATCTGCTCGTTGAGGTAATATTCTTTTTGGTTTTTCTCCATTTGCGCGCGGACCTTGGAGTGAATTTTTTCTTCTAAGCCCAAAATTTCCACTTCGCTGGTGATCAGTTTTAAGATTTTTTCCAAGCGGTCTTTGATGTGTACCGCTTCCAAAATTTCTTGCCGTTGCGATGTTTTAACGACCATGTTAGAGGCGATCGTGTCAGCCAGTTTGGACGGATCGTTAATTTGGCGCAAGAACGAAACGCCCTCTACCGCAATACGGTGCGAGATACGCGCGTAGTGGTCAAACTCGTCTAACACTTGGCGCATGAGTGCTTGCACGACCGGGGAGTTATCATCCTCTTCTTCAATATATTCCACGTTAGCAAACCACGCATTGGCGGCGGTGTTCATCTCTAATTTATTCACACGCGCACGCACAAGCCCTTGCAGAAAAATTTTCATAGATCCGTCGGGCATTTGTAAACTTTGCGTAATTTGGGCAATCACGCCGAAATGGTAAATATCTTGCGCGCGCGGCTCGTCCATATCCGCGTCTTTTTGGGAAACGGCTAAAATGTAGCGCTCCGGCGTATGCAGAGCCAAATCTACCGCCGCGACCGATTTTTTGCGGTCCACAGACAGCGGCAAATTCATCCCGGGGAACATCACCACATCGCGTATGGCTACCGCCGGAACAACCGTGGGCAAAGATAGCGTTGTCTTTTTAATTTCTTCCATAAATCTCTCCTAAATTGATTTGCGCCGCAAACGATTTTCCCCCCGTTTGCGTGTTTAGTATATTGTAACAAATTGTTTGAAAATTAGCAAGATTAAACTTTGATTGCTAATTTTAAATCAAAATAACGGGCGAATCCCGTAAAAGGTCTCGCCCGTTAAATTTCGCTAGCGCGCCAACTTATTTTTTGAGTTCCAATACTTCGTCAATCAGGCCGTAATCTTTGGCCTCTTGCGCGGACATATAATAGTTGCGTTCGCTGTCTTGGCGGATTTTTTCTTTATCCTGTCCGGTATGTTTAGCCAAGATATCTAAAAGATGTTCTTTATTGTCGCGTAGTTCGCGCGCTTCAATTTCAATATCCGTTACTTGGCCGGAAATACCGCCACCCCAAATAAGCGGTTGGTGAATCATAATGCGCGCGTGCGGCAACGCATAGCGTTTGCCTTTAGAGCCCGCCGCTAACAGCACCGCACCAAAGCTCATGGCCTGCCCCATACAAATTGTAGTGATAGGGGCTTTGATAAATTGCATTGTATCGTAAATTGCCAACCCGGCCGTTACAAGCCCGCCGGGGGAGTTGATATAGAGGTTGATTTCCCGGCTGGAATCGTCCGCATCCAAATACAACAGTTGGGCGATAATCATATTGGCACTGGCGGTATCTACTTCGCCTTCGCGGCCGCCTACAAAGATGATACGGTCCTTAAGCAGGCGGGAAAAAATATCGTAACCGACGTTCTTTTCAATAATAGTAGGTATAATCATGGATATATTGTAGTATATTTTGCGGAGAAAGACCCAGATTTTTCTGGGCCTTTTTTCACGCAATAGCTAGGTCCAACGGCTCAGGTTTTTTGCTTACAATTCCCCTAGAATAAATTTAGAAGCACCTATCAAGGAGGCCGTATGAAACTTAAAAAATGGATGTTAGCCGTTGTAGCCGTACTCGCTACCAGTGTTGCTTTTGCGGGGAACACGTCGCAACTCAAGTATTTAATTAACCAAACTTTCCTACAACTGGAAAATTTGTCCCAAACACAAGAGGTAACCGCTGAACAACAACCGCTCGTAGATGCGGCCACGGCGTTGCGCGCCGGGTTGCTTACTTACGAAGCACAACTTTCTTCCGGTGCGGAACTGACCGGTTTAAACGCCAAAATTGACGCCGCTTTCAAAGCTCTTCCGGCTATTTTTAACGGATTAGATTTTAGCCAAATCACCAGTGAGGAAGAAGCAGAGCAACTCCTAGCTCCCCGGGCAGAACAATTTACTACCCAATGTGCCCAGTTAGCCAAAAACGTTCTTAAAAACCAACAAAAAGTAAATAATGTGGACGAGGAGATCGCCGGCGGACTTATCCAACTGTTTGCAATGAACAAAATGTTGCAAGAAGAATCGTTGGACGAAACCGGAACTATGATTGTACAAATGACGTTGGCTAGCATGGCCATGGAACTGATGGGCGGCATGGAATAAAACATTTAGTATATACAAAACACCCCGGTTAATAACCGGGGTGTTTTTTGTGTTAGCATAGAGCTATTGTTTTTCGGCCCAACGCCAAAAATTATCCTCAAAATTAGCGGCCGAATTGTACCGGTACGCCCGCCCCAACGCTTTTTCTACCGAGAACGGCTCATACACCGTTTTTCCCCGGGCATCTTTCATTAAAAATCCGGTAGACGGGTCGCGCTTGGCTTCGCCTTGCGAAATCAGACGGGTAAATTGTTCAAACTGCATTCGGTTAGACGGCGTAGAACCACCGGCCGGATTTAATAAAAACCGTACCATGGCATAGGCCTGAAAATACCAATTCTGTACTTGGTTGCGGGCCTCGGCTCCTTGCAACGAATCTTCTGACATAAACTCTTCAAACGCAACCAGTTGGACCGGTTTGCCGTGCTTTTTGGGTTTTAAGCGGTTGCTAAACGACGAGCTGAATAAAGACGAAGACCCAAACGAGAAGGGCTGTTGGGCCGGATCGCGTTGGATATTGAGCGTTTTTAAATCGTTCGCCCACGGACCGCCTTTTGTACCGGAAGTTTGGTCTTCCATAAAAACGGCCAACCCTTCATCCAACCACGTCGGCGTCATAATGCGGCCCGTTTTGTGGCTGTCAAAAAATTGCTGTGTAAAAATGTGCGTCAGTTCATGCGTGAACACTTCTTGCAACTCACGTTGTTTGCCCGGCTCGTCATACACCACAATTTCCCCCCGGGTCGGGTACGCCATAGCACGCGTCCACGCTTTGGCATTGGGTTCGTGGCGCAGGTACGATTGGTGGTCTTGATAAATAAATACCCGCACCCGTCCGGCCAACATCCACGGGATAAAACGGCGTAAGGTTTGATAGGCCTGCTCAAACGTCATGGACATATTGGAAGACGGTATCCCTTCTTTACGCTTTTGGGTATAAATATCAAAATGCGTACTTTTGGATTCCAACCATGTTACATTAGGACGGAAAGCATTGGGGTTAAATTTTTTATTGGGCGCAGGGACTTTGCTGGGCTTATTTTGCGCGGCAGAGGGCGGAATCGGACGTTGTGAGTTGGCCTTGGCCTTAGATTCCTCCAACATTTTTACCGCAAATTCCAGTTCGGCATCGGCCGCATCTTCTTCGCTCAAATTGCTTGTGTCTGGAGCGGTTTGTTCGGTATTCTCTTCGGGCTGTTCCGACTCGGCTTGCTTATCGGGCTGGGTGGCTTTTACCGTTTTTGCACTAGTTGCGGAAACATTTTTAGACGCACTTTTAGTACGTTTCCCTTTGGACGTTTTGGAAGCAGCCGGTTTTTGTGCGGGAGCAACCGTCGTTTTGACCGTTTGCACTTGCCCGCTCATCTCAAGCGGCATATCCAACGTGGCCGCCGGTGTTGCGCTCGCCGCCGCTTTCGGCGTTACGGCCGGTTGCGTGTTTGTAGGAACAGGTGGTACAACCGGTTTGGAAACACCTACCACGCTATCTTTTTTCGGGCTTGTTTGTAATGACTGTTTGAGTAAATCTATGTTTGATTCCGGGGTTTCTACCGCCGTAGATACCCGGATAGAATCAGACGCCGCCTGCTGCCCCCACACAGGTAGGGCACAGCAAGCGGTAACAATCACTAAAACAAGCCGTTTTTGCATATAAACACCAAAAACTAATTATCTTTATTTAAATCAGCCAGTGCGGCAGAGGCATTTGCATCCGATGCATTTATCCGAGCTTGGTCTATTTCAAGGTAATATTCTTCATACGGGTCAAAATGATGATTGCCGCCGTTACCGTTGCCGTTATTATCATCCCCACTATCTGCGGCTGTCGGCCCTGCGGTCGGATAATCTGCCGTTTCAGGTGTAACGGTGAGAATATCGTATTTGATATCGCATTGGCCTGTGTTTGCATTGGGGGCAGACCCCGTAAAAGTCGCTTCTACTTGGTACCAGACCCCTTCGGCCTTAACCGGTTTGCATTTGTAAGATTTCTTATTTTGAGTCACGCATGTCTGTTTAAGATTGCGGTTGCAAGTCATCAAACAATTATTCAAATCAGCCGCAAATTGATCTGCGTCTTTTAAACTCCACAACGCATTAACCTCGGCTTGGCACGCACTAATTAACATCTGGCTTGACACCGCCCGGCGCGTTTGGCGCGACGTGGTCGTACGGGATAAATTCGCCCGCAACAGCATGGTGGCCATACCGGCGAGCACCACGGTTACTAATAAAACTTGCAATAAAGCGGCACCTCTTTTATTGTGTAGCATACTAATTTCTCCTTATATAGTTTAGGTACGCGGATCGCTATACCCTACCGGCAGTACAAATTCTTCGTCAGCAGCATCGTTGACTACCGGTGAACTGTGAAGTTCCAAAATAAAATTAACTTTCAACCGTCCTTCTAACGACAAATCGGTTGCCGTTTTGGCATTATACGCAGTAGAGCTGGTTTCCGAACCGACCGCCGCAAAAAGCGGTACCGGATAATAATACTCGGAACTGGTACTGGAAACCGGCGGAATAAACTTCACGTTTTCTAAAAATATATCCGCGGCGGTATCTGTGCAGGAAGGGATACCGGTTTGTTGCTCGTTTGACGCCAACGTAGAGCTCACGCGCCGGTAAATCGTGCCACCGTCCGTAGCCGCTTGGGAAGCCCCGGAGTGAGCCGTCGTCGGCTCTACGGCAGCTCCGCTAGCGGTAGTAGTGATTGTGCCCGGTTTAAAACAATACACCACATAAGAAACGGTTTGCCCCGGGACAGCCGTACCGTCTATACGTAAATTTTGGCCCAACAACAACAACGGGATCATCGTTGTACCGTTTACGCTGGCGATCCGGTTACGCACATAAAGCACACGGCTGGAGTCGTGTACGTCTTGGCGCAACTGTTTAATCGCGCGGGACATACTATTGCGTAACATCACGCGGCTACGCCCCACCCCGCTTTCGCGCGACGCGGCCGTCGTGAGCGAGGCCAACGCTATACCAATCAGCCCCACGACCAGCACCGCCAACAATACTTCCGTCAATGTAAAACCGCGTTCCTTGTTCATCGTATTACTCCCTATCAGTTGCCCGATGCACCACTAGTCAATGTGAATCCGTTACACCGGATATCAAAAGCAATGTGTTTGCGTTGGAATAAAGGCCCGGACACTTCATTAACGTCTCCGTTAAACAACGAATGCTGAACACCTTGCATATCTTCTAATGTAACCGTATAAGCAAACGAAGAATCCCGTTGCAAATCGCACAGAGGCGGTAACATACAGGTAATGGTGTGCGGTTCTCCCGTATCTAACGGATGGCGGTAAGGACTCTCCACCCCGCATAATCCTTGTTGCGCAGAAGGCATACTTTGCACTTCTGTATCGGACAGTCCGTTATACATTTGCAATCTTTCATGGGCACGCTCTACGGCCCATAACATTTCTTCACGAATGTCCGAACGGGAAGACTTGCGCGAAGTGGATAATAATACCCCAAATGTAGCCGTTGCCGCCAACGACAAAAGCCCCAAGGCAATCAACCCTTCCAATAACGTAATACCCAATTTGTTCTTGAAAATATGTTTCATAGTTTTTCTTCCCCGTTTAATACGTATCTTTCGGATCCATATCCCCGTCTACGTAAATATATCCTTTTAACGGACCGGAGGTGTTATTTCCTTTAAAATATTTTTTTCCGGCATCAGCTGTGCCGTACGCTACTGCATAAAAGCGGTCCACCGGAGTAACCGGATTGCCGTCATCGGGTAAAACCCCGGAGGGACGGTACGTACAAAAGGTATAGGGTAATGAAGCAAAATCTTTAAGTGACAAATACCCGCACCCAAATAACCGGTTGGCTTGTGTATCATTGGCCCCGTTGGTAGCCGTAGACGGTACGGTTTGGACGGAAGTGTTCTTGCGCGGGATACCCGTAGCGGCCGGATTATCGCAATTGGTACTTTGCATAATGGTCTTACCGGACGCTGTGGTGGGCGTAAAACAAACTTGCAACAATTGACCGCGGCTGACTTGGTAATACTCCCGAGCCGCTTGGGCCACACGCAAAGCGGCGGCTTTCGCTTGCGATTGTTTCATATCATTTCGCACCGAACGGAATGCCGGAGCTGCCATCGCCGCGACGACCGCTAAAATCAATAACACCGCCAACACTTCCATTAACGTAAAACCTTTCTTCATAATCAACTGGAAAAATGCTCCCCACTTGTGGTAGCGCTTACGCAATACCAATAATCGCTTTGGTATTGGTCCGTCAAGCGAGAATGGCCCTTGCCTTTCATACACGCTAACGGACTGCTTACGCCTGTGGTTTGGCTAGCACAACTATCCGGCGTACCGCCACATACGTAAAAATGAAAATACGGATTATTCCAACCACCGTTATCCACAAAATCGCACGAAATAAGTATCGTTGCGGGATTACTCCCACTGGAAGTCACGGATACGGGATCGCAATTGCCCACCCCGGCCAAATTGCCTATTTCCCCCGTCACTGCTTTAGCGTTTTCATACTCCAAAGAAAAACGCTGTACCCCGCTTGCCAAAACATCTACTTTTGTGCGCGCGGCCGCCACATGCGCATCGGCCTCGCTGGCCCGGTAAGATACCGTAGCCAACACAGCTAGCGTACCGATAATAGTAGCGGCAATCAACAACTCCAATAATGTAAATCCTTTTTTGTTTGTCATACCTTTCTAATAGTATTACTGATATTTATACAAGTTTCAAGCTCTTTAACCGTTTATTTGGAAATTTGTTCCATTGTGCCGTTACGCAAAAAACGGGCTCCCGCGTATAATTTGACAGAGTCCGAAGCCGACGAATCATCCGCTTGAGAGTTATACATACAAGCAATGTATTTGGCGTTATTGCCGCAACATTGGGCATCGCCGCTGGCCGCGTCTTGTTTGCACACGTAAAACTTATAATTTTTATAAGCGGAGTTATCATCAAACGCAACCGCTTGGATATAGCCGTCCAAATCGCCGGTTACTTGTGTTACCGCGTTAGGATCCGGGAACGTAGCGGTAGGCGTAGCGGACATTTTCAAATCGGCCCGCTTAGCTTGCACCGCCGAGCCAATATCCAATAAAACCCCTTGCGCGGCTAAAAACTTGTTACGGTCCTGCGCGCGGCGTTGGGCCGGCAATGCAAACGCCAATACCGACGATGCAATCACTACCACAATCAAAATTTCCAACAAGGTAAAACCTGTTTTGGCCTGCATAATACCCTCTAGTTGCCGCCGATTTGAGAAAGTTTGAAAATCGGCAAGAAAATAGACGCTACAATAATACCGATGAGCGACCCAATACCGCAAATTAAGATAGGGTCAATCACCGCGGAGAAACGGGCAATAAATTGGTCTACTTGGTCTGCATAGAATTTGGCCAGCGTAGCAATAATGCCCGGCAATTTACCGGATTCTTCACCCATCAGCATCATTTCCGTCATCAGCCCGGGGAACACGCCCGTAGCACGGAACGATTCGGAAATAGACCGTCCGGCCGCCACTTCGGCACGGACCATTTTAAGCGCGTTTTGGATGATGACGTTACTGTCAAACGAGTCTTCCAATACCAAAATAGCATTCAAAATGGTAACACCGCTACGCAAAAGGGTGGAAAGCGTAGAAAGCATACGATCGTAATAGATGTTCTTTAAGAAATTGCCGAACAACGGCATGGAGATTAAGAAAGAGTGCCAGCGTTTGCGGCCGTCGGTTGTCTTAATGTAGAAACGGAACGCAATAAACAATACTACAACTCCGAAAATCAACATCACCCCGTGATTAACTAAGAAACCGGATACTGCCAACACCACTAGGGTAATAGTGGGCAAGTCCAAGTTAAAATCTTTGAAGATTTGCGCAAACGTCGGCACGATACCGATAACGAAGTAAATAAGTACGCCCACAGAGGCCAACCCTAACACCGCCGGATAAGTTACGGCCGTGATAATTTTACTTTTCATGCCTTCCTGCGTTTTAGTATACAACGATACCTGCGTCAATGTATCGGCTAACTGACCGCCCAGTTCCCCCGCTTCCACCAACGACAACCAAATATGGCTAAATGTCTTGGGGTGATGCGCCAACGCTTCGTGGAGAGATTGCCCGCCGGAAATATCCTTAGCCACTTGGGTAAGCACGTAACCCAACGTCGGGTTAGAGGCGTATTCACCCAGCAACGATACAGCGCGCACAAGCGGCACACCGCCGGCGATCAGTGTAGCTAACTGTTCAGCGAAGAAGGCCAGTACGTGTCCGGGCACTTTACCGCCGCGCTTGCGCGACTTAGACCCGCCGCCAAACAGACCGCCGCCCCCTTCTTTAACATCCAATACTAAATAGCCCTTGTTTTGCAAGGCCAAAATAACTTTTTCCCTGTTATCGGAAGAAATGGTCCCGCGCAAAGTTTTGCCATTTCCGTCTTTGACCGTATATGTCCACCGTTGCATAAATTTTCCTCGTATTTATAACATCATGTGCCGCTTTTGATCACCCTACGGCACCGATCCGGCAAAATTATTCGTCGGACGTAGTAATACTTAAAATTTCATCTATCGTGGTTTGTCCGCGAATGACTTTACGCCAACCGTTGGCGCGCAGGTTCATCGCCCCCGAGCGAACGGCCGCTTGTTTTAAAGCAACTAAATCTTGTGTTTTATAAATAATATTACGCATTTCTTCCGTCATGCGGAACACTTCGTATATAGCACGGCGACCCATAAAGCCCGTACCAAAACACCGCGGACATCCTACCGATTTAAAAAACGTCCAAGACCCTTGATCGCGCGGGTTCAAATGACCTTCTTGAATAATGCGCTGTAACGAGGCCGGATCCGGCACGTGCGGCACCTTGCAGTAAGGGCACAAAATACGTACCAAACGCTGGGCCGCCACCAGAGCCAGCGAACTGGCTAACAAGAACGGCTCCATACCCATATCAATCAAACGCGGAATAGCACCGAGCGCTTCGTTGGTGTGTAACGTAGAAAGCACCAAGTGACCGGTCAAAGCGGCTTTTAGGCACGCTTCGGCCGTTTCGTTATCGCGGACCTCCCCCACCAGAATTACATCCGGGTCCTGACGCAAGAACGAGCGCAGGCCGGCCGCAAAGGTAAGTCCGATAGCCGGTTTGACCTGTACCTGGCTGATACCCGCCAGCTTATATTCCACCGGGTCCTCCAACGTCATAAAGTTTAGCTCCGGCGTGCGAATCGTGGTAAGTACGGCATTTAAGGTGGTAGATTTACCCGATCCGGTAGGACCTGTTAAGAAAATCAACCCGTGCGGCAAGTTGGCAGCTTCCAAGAACGCTTTTTTCTGTTCCGGCTCAAAACCTAATTTATCTACGTTCATTTCCCCCGTACCTTTATCCAGTACGCGTAGTACGAGCTTTTCGCCGAATACCGCTGGACACACAGACACACGGACCTCAATGGAACGGTTTTGGTAACGAATCGTAAACGAACCGTCCTGCGGCAAACGCTTTTCGGCAATATCCAACTTAGACAAAATTTTAATACGGGAAATAATGGCGTTTACAGATTCTTTGGCCGGTGGCGTGCGTTCGTAGAGCGAACCGTCAATACGGAAACGCAAGGACACACGTTCATCAAACATTTCCAAGTGAATATCAGACGTGCGCTCCGCAATGGCCTGACGCAAAATAGCGTTTACCTGTTTAACGTATTGGGAAGAGTTCGGCGAGACTTTATCTAAGTCCAAAATACCCGTTTCGGCCACTTCTTCGTCGGCTTCGGCAGTAGCGGCTGCGTCTACTTGCGGCTTAACGGCTTCGTTCATGACCTCATCTAAGAGGTTGGAAGTGGTAGCATAAAACGAATCTAACGCATTTAACAGCTGGCTTTTGCTAGCAATAAACGGCTGTACTTGCCGCCCGGACATCATTTTAATATTTTCCAGCAAAAATAAGTTCGTCGGATCCAATAAGGCAATCGCCAAACTGTCGTCTTCTACGAACAGCGGAATGACCATATTTTCACGGGCAAATTTTTCCGGAATGATTTTTTGAAGGTCTTGCTCTTTTTCGGGAACTAAAATACCATTTTCTTTAGAGGCATAGGGCATGGCAAAATGCTTAGACAAGGCAATCGTCACCTGTTCTTCCGTAGCAAAAGACATTTTGACAACGGCTTCTGCAAACGAAATATTATTTTGTTTGGCGTAAAGCTGTGCCCGCTTGACTTGCTCGGCGCTGAGCGTGCCTTGGTCCATTAAAATTTCATGTAACTGTTTTGCCATTTCCTATTCCCCTAAACTAGCCAAACTCAAGGCCTGCCCCCGAACGGGGGCAGCCCTTGATAAATTCCTTTATTCCGCCAAAACGGTCGGCGTGATAAAGATGACCAAATCGGTCGTGCTCTTGGTAGAAGTTTTGCTGGTAAATAACCAACCCAATATCGGAATATCACCCAAGAGCGGCACTTTGCGCACTTGCTCTGTTTCGCGTGAAGTAAGCAAACCGCCGATGACTACCGTTTGACCGTTTTTCACACGCACCAGCGTAGAAGCTGCGCGGGTAACGGTATCTTTGGTATTTTCAAAGCCGGAGCTGATCACGTCGGAATAAGTCGGTTGCACAAAGAGTGTCACATACCCTTCGCGGTTGACCTGCGGAGTTACCTGCAAGGTCAAGCCCACTTGTTTGCGTTCGGCTGATTGCGTGGTCATCTGCGTGTCTCCGCCACCGGATAAGCTTTGCGTGTAACCTACCGTAGCATCCGTAGAGGTGGTGATCGTTGCCGTTTTGTTATTTAACGTAACGACTTTCGGTTTACCTAAGTATTTGGCTTCCCCGCGGGTCAGTAAGGTTTTCAGTACGATGTTAAAGGCCGCGAAGTTTAACACACCGGCTTCATCGCCGTCGCTGTCTTCGCCTTCACCGCCACTGCCGCCACCGCTGCCACCGCTGCTGCTGGAAGAATCAGATTTCGGGAAAATGTAGTTCCATCCTTTAATACCCGTACCGCGGACGTAATCCAAGTCAAACGTACGGCTCGGACCGGTAGCAGACACTAAAGTCCCATCGGCACCGCCGTATTCAAACCCTAAGTTCAAACCGCTGGATTTGTTGACTTCTACGATTTGAGCTTCAATTAAAATTTGCGGAGGTCTGACGTCTAATTCCGCCAAGATGTTCTCAATCGGCGGGAACACTTCCGGCACGTCTGTAATGATGAGCTTGTTGGTGCGCGGATCCGTAGCGATGCGGCCCACAGAGGACATCATGCTCTTAATAATACCGGTAATTTCCGAAGCACCGTCACTGCCGCCGGTGCTACCTGAGGACGTCGCACCGCCCCCAACACCGCCGCCCATATCACCCCCGGACGATCCCGGAGACAACAGACTGTTTAGCTCACCGGAAGCAGAACCGGAGCCACCGCCCACACCGCTAAGCGAAATGTAGCTAAGCGTGTAGATTTTGGTAATCGTGTCGGGCGCATCGTTAGAACGCTTAGTTACCACGTAACTGTCGCTCTTACCGATACGTTGATACGCCAAACCATGAACACGCAATAACGTGTCCAACGCTTCACGCACGGTTACACGGGTTAGCGAGGCCGTTACTTTTTTATTCGCAAATTCTTCACTCATAATGAAGTTAATTTTGGCCTGCGTAGTAATACTGTTGAGAAAGACCGATATCGGCACATTAGAAACGCGGATAGACACTTTGCGGTCTAACGGAGATGCCTCCTCCACGTTTTTGTACAAGTCGGCTTCGCCAGACAGTTTTACGGTGGGTTCTTCCACTAAGGTGACGGTATTGTCACTGGGCAATACTTGACGGCTCGGCGCCGCCGTAGCAGTGCCTAGCCCCAGTACAGCCACTCCAGTCAGCACAACTGCTAAACGATTTGTCATAATCCTCCTATGAATTTTTTAAATGTTACAACTGCACTTTGCGTACAAATTTGTGACCTTTATAAGAAAATACCACTTCATCCGGCTTTACCGCTACGATGCGCGCACCGTAAATAGTGTTGCCGATGGTATAAATCTTACTGCCGATAAATACTTCTTGCCCGATTACCCCGCCAATGCGAATTTTGTTACGCACTTCGCGGGTCGGGTCTTTAATCCGTTCCAACTCCAACCGGCGCAAGCGCTCGGCTTCTTCTTTTTTACGTCTTTCTTCTTCCAACTTGCGTTGACGTTCGGCTTCAATAGCCGCCAAACGTTGTTGTTCGCGGTGTTGGATTAACAGAAAATCGTCCGGAGATAACGTAGGATCCCGTTGCGACTTTGGATTATATACAACCACTTGCTCCTCTTCCGGTTCTACTTCTTCTTCCACAGTTTCACGGGCCGCCACGAATTCCTCTTTAGGTTGTTCTTCCTGGGAGGTAGCTTGGGCTAAATCTTTCTCCAATTCTTTCTGCTCGGCATTGGGTTGGGCTTGTGTATCAGCCGCCGGGACCGGCTTACTTACCGCCTCAGTCGGTTTTTGTTCCGAAACGGAAGCCGGCTCGGCCTTGTCCGCAGGTTTCACCTCTTGCGGTGTAACGGCCTGTGCCGAAGTTGACGGGGCCGGCGCGGGCTGCGCGGCTTGTTGGACCGGTTGTTGCGTTGCGGCATCAGCCGTTGTAGCCGGAGCTTCTTGCGTTTGTTGCGACGCAGCCGGCTCAGCAGGCGTTTGCCCTAAAACAAACACCGGACAAGCCAACATATAAGCTATAAATAAACTAAATATCGGTTTCATAAATTATTTCACCTTCTTTTTCCGCGCCCGTTTAGCGGCCTCTTTCTTTTGGGCAGCCACCAGTTGGTCATAATCTTTAAACAACTTGTTATTAGCAATTTTCTCTTTCGGGAAAATGGTATTTAAGCGCAAAGATATCTTATTTTGTCCCATGCGGTTTGGGTCTTTATCTTTTTCAATAATAAAGTTAGATATCTTTACATATTCATGCCGGTTTTCAATACTTTCCAAGAGCCGTGCAAATTGTTCATACCCGCCCGTCAGACCAACCTGTATAGACGTAGCCGTAAACGTCGGGTTGGAGGCATCTTCCATTTGCGAGCCCTGTATATTAGGTGTAATGTTAGCCCGCTTAAAAATAGCAATGGCTTGGCTGACCAACCACTCGTTCTTAGACTCAATACCGGCAAAATGCGGCTCTAACGAAATGAGTAATTTTTTGTTAGCCAAATACTCCTGTTCATTGACTTGTTGGGCCGTAATAGCTTCTATTTGGCCATCCATATTTTGGATTTTGGTAATAAATTTACCCTTCAAAAATCCCCAATAGGCAAAAGCTACCAATGCTACCACAACAACTTGTTTAGCAAATAACTTAAAATTGCCTTCTTGCGCAACCGTATTGATATCTTGCAAACCTTGTTGGAAACTGCCCGGTTTAACAGGTTTGGCTTGCTTAGCTTTCTTGGCCATATTAACGGTTACCTCCTTTGCTGCAAGTTAACGTAAAATTTGTTTCCGCGTCTTTCCCGCGTGAAGAGTTTCCGCCCGTACCGGCGATGTTCGTATAACGTATAAGCGGATTACCGTCGCAAATTTTCTTGACGGTAGGTTGTTGGGCAAAAGCATCTTTGAACTTATTGCCGATATTCATATCGTCACGACCGTCGCCCGTGCCGGACTTGACCGACCCCTCAATGGTAATGACCCGCGCTTCTTGCCCGTTGCCGGGGAAGGTATCGTTATAGGTCATTTTGGTAACCCACACCTCGGGTGGGATAGAGTCTGCCACTTCGGCCAAAATCGGCGTAACAACGTGATCGTATTTCGTCATGGCCTGTAAGCTGGCGTTTTGAGTTTTAATTTTACTCAAGTTAGACGAAATCTGACTGGCAGTTAACCCCTCAAAATCGGCCACACGCCCTTTTTGCGTACTTCTTTTTTGGCGCAATTCTTGCTCTTTTTGGTGAACGTCCCAATATCCTTTACCGATAAGGGCTAATATAATCAAAACAAGCGCAACTGCAATTTTCCAAAACGTTAAACTGGCGTTAAATTCGTACGTGCTGAGCCGGTTTCCTTTAGTAAAGTCAACATCCGGCGTTTTATGGTCTAAAAATTTAATACTGGCTCCTACGGCAGCGATCTCGCCGGCGGACCGGGTTTCAATACCGTATACTTCGCTTAAGTTCCACTTACGAACCGGTTTTTTAGAATCAGCTTCCAACGCGGGCACCCATTGGTCCACATCCACGCCGGTAATAACCGCTTCTTCAAACGGGTCTTTTTCCAACTGCTTGGCAATAAATTCCGTACAATTGGTGATTTCAAAGCGGCGGCGTTCTGCCGGAATAGAACCCGAAATTTCCACTTCGCGCAGCAACACCGGAGCGTTTTCGTTTAAGAACACAAAATTGGCCATATCTTTGCCGAAGAACGAATAAATACGCCCCCCGTTGCCGACGGCTTCTTTGTCGCTATCGTTAAAAGCCCGCCCCAACGATAAACTGGAAGGTTCTACGGATACCAATTCCAACCCGCATCCTTTGAGTCCCTTGCGGATTTGGTCAATAATAACTTTGGTGGTCATGGCGAAAACCACACCCAAGCGTTTTTGTTTAGTGGCGGCCGTTTCAAACGGATACACATAATAGGCATACGCCGATTTTTCAAACGGGAAATGGATATATTTACGAGCTTGAAGCGGGACAGAGCTTTTCCACAGTTTGCGGTCAAGCATCGTAGGAATAACGAAATGGCGCAACAAACAAAACGCCGGAGCTAAGCTAACAACCACTTTATTTGTTTTCCATTTCTTTTTGGCCATTACTTTGCCCAAAGAATCGGTCCAACCGTCCATAGAGAAAAATGCTTCGTTTAAATCAAGCGGTTTTAAGAGCGTACGGTCTACATCTGTAATCGGCACACGCACGAGCGACTCCAACACAATACTTCCATCCTTACGGGAGGTTTGTGCCATGTAAATTTCATCTAATCCGATGTAAATACCCAAACAATCCGGATGGGCATTCATGTTTTGACCGATTAACTGTTCTGACAATCCCATATTTTCTCTCCAGATTAGTTATTATACGTTTCGTACGGCATATCGTACGGATTATTGACCGGTAACGAATCTGCCGGAGCACCATACGGTTGCGCTGTCGCAGAACCCGCTACCGTGCCGGCTAACGGATCCGAACCGTCATCATCTTGAACGATGGTTGTGGTGTTTACCGTTTTTGTATAGGTACTAGACGAGGTAGAAGTAGAAGTGGAAGCCGTGGAAGCGGCGGCCTGTTTTGTTACAGGCGCAACCATGGTGCGACCGGGCTTTACCCACAAACGCGCGGCTTTATAATCCAATTCTTTTTGTTCGGCAGCCGCCTCTTTTTTGACGGGGCAAGTACCCTCACACGAATTAACGGCATCGGCACATTTGACCACTACCCGACGGCGTAAAGTTTGCTTCTTACCTTTTAAGTCCGTTCCGGTAAGCACGAGCGTATATTTACCGCACGGAAGTTCCGGACCGATAATGCCTTTACGCCCGTTGAATAAAATTTGATGGTAAACGGGTGCAAAACCTTCCAGTTGGCGTACAATATAATATTTGCCGTCATGCCCGTGTTGGACCACTTGCAACACCCAATTATCTAACGGATTTTCCGTTTCCAATACGGAAAAATCTATCGCAAACGCTTCGCCCAAAGAACGATCTATGGCATGGCAAAGCGGTACGATAGCCATGCTAAGTAACGGGGCGGTTTCGTTCTTTTCGTTTTTTTCCATGACGGTAGGCAATTTGGCATCATAATCAAACACCACCGCTAAACCGTGCAAGTTAGCAAAGCGGGCCGGCGGTTCTTCATCCACCAGTCCCATATTATAATGAAGCTTTCCTTGCGAAATACCGCGGTTGATCAAATACGAATTTAACGCCATCGCTTGACGGATACCCGATAAGGTTACATCATCGGTGTAAGAGCCGGGCGGCAAAATCACGTAAGCGGAACCTTGCGTCAACGCCAATAATTCATAGATACTGTTGAGTAGCGGCAGGGCATCGGAGCGGAACGTATTTTTATCAAAAATAACTTCCGGGTCAATGTCTAACGCATCGGGCCGGTTGTCGCGCATATACAAATTAACGCCCTTCGTATCGTTAATATTTTTAATGGCTGCGTCGGTCATACTGGCAATTTTTTGCGCCGTATATAATTCACGCGCTTCAATGGCTTTTTCCGAAGTTAAATCGGTAAAGGCAGATTCGCCGTTTACGGTGGTGAGCACGTTATCGCGCGAAGCATTTATCTCTTTGGCGGTTTGATCTTCCACGGCTTGTGCATCCTCTTGTGCCGTAGCCGCTAAGCCCGCAGCACCCACTGTCGCGGCGACGGCAGAATCTTCAATGCCTTGTTCCACACCTACGGCCGTATCCCAATCATTTTGTAAATCGGTTTGGGCTTTTTGCAGTGCCTCTTTATATTGATCGGCTTGTTCTTGGGCCGCCAATTTATTGGCTTCAATTTGTTCTGTTAACGCTTGTTGTTGGGCGTTGACCGCATCCAACGCTTGCTGTTGTTTGGCCGCGGCCGCAGCAGCGGCGGCTTCTTGTTCCGCTTGCAACATAGCGGCCTGATCTTGCGCTGTTTGTTGGGCCTGTTGCATGGTTTGGGCAGTTACTTCATCCAAACTTTTTACTTCACCTTCTTTAAAATTCACATCCACTTCCACCGGCGTTTGAATACCACCGATACGATTGTGAATAAGCGTGATGTACTTGTTCGCTTCCGCCACTTCTTCCGCATTTCCGTTGACAAGCACGTCAATAAAATAATCCATGGCTTTTTCGTCTTTATTATCGTTATAAAGCGAAATACCTTTGGCCAGTTGTCTCGCCGCCGAAGCAGCTACAACTTCCGTCGCGCTTATTACAAATAAGCCGAGTAAAAAAACGAGTACATAATTCCAGCGTTTGTTTAATTTCATCATTGAATATCCCTGTTCTTGGGCTGTTATTTTATATTCTCCGACACAGCCAACTATAAGAATTATAGCAATTTAACACGTTTTGTAAATAGTTTTTTTTCGTCCTTAATTTTATTGGCTCACTCCCAAGGCCTGTAAACGTTTAAGTGCCAGCTCATTGCCCGGGTAATAAAACAGGGCATCTTGCAAACACCGTATGGCATCTTTTGTATTTTCTGCCTTATAAAAAAGCGTAGATAAAGCCAAATTGGCCCATAAATCATCGGGGTGTTTGTGTAATACTTGTTCCAACACCACTTTTGATTTAATATCATTACCCGCCAAAGAAAGCACCCGCGCAAGCAAAATAAATCCGTTGGTATCGTCCGGGTATTGTTTGCAATAGGCCTCAATATCCGAGCGCAAGCGTTGTTGGTAATAGAGCGACATTTTATCAAACTTGCCGACTTTCTCATTATATCTTTGCAACTGACGGGCTTGCGCTAAAACAGCCGGTTTTTCGGGCGAAGTAGCGTATAATTTTTCCAACCGTTTTAAGAGTTCTGCGTCTAACGTGTCTACTTTTAGCCCGCGTTCGTACACATTTTTAGCATATTCGGTTTCACCCAATTTGGCATATGTTTCGCCCACCAAACGCCACAGTCCCGTTTCATACGGGAACAATTCCAACCCGCGTTGCACCATTGCCAACTCCTCACTGCCGGCGTAAATACTGTTTTCATGCAACAGTTGTGCTAACATTTCATACGCTTGTAAGTGGTATGGATGCAACTCCAAATTTTTCATCAAATAGCGAATAGCTTTTTTGGTATCGCCCGCGCCAAAAGCCGCAAGCGCGGCGTGGTAGTAGACTTCTTCGTAATAATCAGCCGCGGAAATAGTTTTTTCAAAGACCTCTAAAGATTCTTTATATTTTTGCTCGGCAAGTAATAAATTGCCTAAACGGAACCCCGCCTCTGTATTAGCCGGATAAAGGGCAAGAGCCGCTGATAAATTTTCGGCAGCTTTATCGTAATTAAGCGCGGCAATCTCTTTTTGTCCGGTAAAGAAACGGTATTCGCTTTTTAGCCACAACCCTTGCCAAATGATAACCGCTATACTCCCCGCCACCACAACGAGTGCCACCGTTTTGGTCAGCGGGTTAGCTGTTACCACGATCTGGCGTTCTTCTTTCCCCACGCCGCTCACTTCCGCACCGACGAGCCACCAAAAGATAAACGCCGGCACTACTGCGTGCAAAGAAATGTTAAACATATTGTCTACGAGCATCCCCAAAATTCCGCAGAAGAACGCCTGTAAGAGTTGTTTTTTATCGCCTTCTTTTTTGTGGGCCGCAAAGTCGCGCACTTCCAAAAACAGCACCATGAACATAAACATAAATAGTCCGAGTCCGACGATGCCACCTTGCGCCAGTTGGAAAGCTAATTCATTGTGCGGAGCGTTGGTAATGGTTTTAAGTTCGCGCAAGTTTGGATATTTAAGTAACGTTTTGGGTTGAGTTTGCGCAAACGCCATTTGGAAGTTACCAAGTCCGCTGCCCATGACGGGACGGCTTAAGAAAATTTCTTTGGAAATATCCCACATAAAAAGCCGTTGGTGCATAGATTGAAAAATTTTATCACGCTCAATGTTAAGCGTTAGCGTGGCGGGTGAAATTTGGGTAAGTTCCTGTGCACGGGCCGCTACGGGGCTGGGGGTATCTTTATCATCCATATACACAGACCCCCACCCGACACCAACCGCCAGCACCGCCAATAAAAACACGCGCCCGCGGCGGGTCCAAATCAACGCCCGGAGTGTGCCGAACATCCACATCATTACTAGCGCACACGCCGCGCCGATCCAACACGAACGCGCCAACCCAAACGATAAAAACAGAATATACACGAGCACTAATAAACCGTACACAAATAAATCTTTTTTACTTTCCGTGCGCATGTAGTAAACGAGCAAAGCAGGTAATAACATAACAACCGCCGACGATAAAAAGTTCGGGTTACCGAAGGTAGAAAAAGCACGCGTAGCAAATTGGTTGATTTCAAAAGGCCACAAAAACTCAAGTCCGAGTGCCTGCAACACACCGTAACAACACGCCAAGAAAACAGCCACAAACATCAGCACTAAAATATTTTCCTGCACCAGTTTACGCAGCACCCGCACGGCCAGCCAAATACCTACCGCCCACAGGAAAAGTGCGTACCAATCAAACATTTTGGCAAATAAATTTTCAGAGGATAAATGGGTTTTAACAAGCGGCAAAAAATACCACAAAGCCCCCCATCCAAAAAAGAGCAAAATGTAATTTGTTTTACTTTCAATGACGCCGGCGCAAATGATATTTTTGCTGATGATATACGCCCCCACGGAAACGATAATAAGCAAACTGCCGTAATTGAGCATGCCGTAGAACATGGTTTGGCGCATGGCCTGTGGCGCGGACGACACTGCCGAAAGCCACCCCATCACGCAGGCAAGTACGTATACAAAAAAAGCTAAATCAAAAAATGTTTTGGTAAAGTCAATGGTTTGCGTGCGCAAAAATTTAACAGCGAGCGTACCGTAAATTAAAGCAATAAGCACATAAAGCAAACTGTTTTGGATAAAGAAAGGGTTGGCCGTCAAATCGGTAAAAAAGATGAGAGGCACGACGAGAAAACACATCGCCAAAAGCACACGAACGATTTTCATATAAACGGTTTCTTTGGCCGGTTTAGTTAACTGCAACATAATCTTCCCTCTGCAAACAGTTTCTTATATTGTAGTTTTTTCAGACGGTTTAGCAAAGTGTTTTTTCTAATTATTTACGCGCGGGTAACGATAGAAACATCCCGTCCATGTCATTAAGCGCGTAGATACGCTCTTCCACCGGCGGATGAGCGCGGTACAATCCGCTGATCCGCTCAAAAAACGTCGGCTCGCCGGACGGTGAAGCAATACATAGCGCACTCAACAGTACCGACGAGTCCAATGCTTCTAATCGGCTGTCCAAACTAACGCGCCAGAGCGCCTTAGCCAGTGCCCGCGGGTGGCGGGTAATGAGGGCGGCCTCGGCGTCAGCCAACCGCTCACGCGTGCGCGACAGCCCGAGCCGCAGTACCGGTGCAATCACGTACCCGTACACCAGTAACATAAACCCGATATAAGACCACAACCCCAGCGGACAGCGAATGCGGTTTAAACGGATTCCGTTTTCTTCGTAGATATCATCTTTTTCCCGGCCGTAAAATAAATATTCGCCCATAAACGTAAAAAACGCTAAACACATCACAAACACCATCATCAGCCGCGTATCGTTGTTGCGGATATGGGCCAGTTCGTGGGCTAAAACGGCCTCCAACTGGTCGTGTGTTAATTGGTTAAGTAACCCTGATGACAAGACCACTGCACTGCGGTCCGGCCGTGCTCCGACGGAAAATGCGTTTAGTGATTTATCTTTTAATACATATACACGCGGTGTAATATCGCCGGTGCGGATACACAAATTTTCCAACGTGGTATTTGCTCCGTAATCGTCCCACTTGGGTAAAAACCGCACCCCGTGCAAACGCCCCAAAATAAAATCTTCCCCCTCGTTCAGTGCCACCCTCGCCCAAAACAAAGATACCGCCAAACTAAGCGGCAATAACCACTCACACGTATCTACGGTTTGCAAAAAAGCGTGGGTCATCGTGCTGTTCCACGTGAGATATCCCGTCGGGCGGAAATAAGCCAGTAGCCCGCTTAGTATAAAAAAGCCCCACGTAGCCAAATACACAAACATTAAAAAAGAAAGCGCAAACAAGACGATGAGTATTACACTTTTGCGTTCGTTGCGCTCCTTGTAATCATAAGCAATAGCCATTTATAACCTCGGGTCGTACGGTGTGCCGTCCATTTCCAACAATACCTCAATACGTTTTTGGATAGGCGGGTGGGTAGCCAGCAAGCCCGACAAGCTGGAAAACAACCCCATTTTTTCTAATGGATTAGCAATACACATCGCCGCCATACTTTCGCGTTTGTCTAACGCTTCTACGCGGCTGTCTGATGAAATCTTACGTAGTGCACTTGCCAAAGCACGCGGGTTACGCGTGGTAAGTGCGGCGGTAGCGTCGGCCTGATACTCACGTTGGCGCGAGACAGCCAAGCGGATCAGCGGTGCCAAAAAATAACCGTAAACTAAACAGACAAGCCCTAAAATAATAAAAATTCCGCCGCCCTCATTTTTGCGGTTACCGCGCCCGGACGAAAGCCCCATGCGAAGTAACATTTCCCCGGCAAATGTGAAAAACGAAATACCGGCTACCGTCAGTAACATCAGCCGGATATCGCGATTTTCCACGTGCGCCAGTTCATGGGCAACGACGCCTTCCAACTCGGCGCGTTCTAACCGTTTTACAATTCCTTTCGTAAGCGCGACCGACGCATGCTCCGGGTCGCGCCCGGTAGCAAAAGCGTTTAAAGAGTCATCATCCAAAATATAAATACGCGGTAGCGGTAGGCCGCGCGTGATACATAAATTTTCCACCAAACGGAAAATTTCCGGTTGGTCTTGGCGGGAAATTTCTACCGCACCCACGCCGGACATCATCATTTTATCACCCGCAAAGTAGGAAATAACTATCCATAATACGGCCACTACCCAGCAAACAGGTGTCAGCCACAGCACCAGTTGCACAACATTCATTTGCGCTTCGGTTAGTCCATTTGCGTACGTAGGTGAGGTGCCTGGGTCCGAAAGCAGAAAAAAGAAAATACCTGCCGTTGCCGCGACCAACAACGCAAACACTAACGGAAAAAGCAAAACAAGCAGCACGGTGCGCCGCTTGTTTTCTTCAATATGCTCGTAAATAGTAGCCATAGGCCCTACTTAGAATTTAACTTGTACCGGTTGACGGGCCACTTGTTCCGATTCGGCAAGTTCAAAGAAAGGTTGTTTTTCAAAGTGGAAAACAGACGCTATGATATTGCTGGGGAACGTTTCGGCTTTGGTGTTAAACGCCATGACGTTGCCGTTATAAAAACGGCGGGCGGCTTGAATTTTATCTTCCGTATCGCGCAATTCACGTTGGAGCTCCATAAAGTTTTGGTTGGCTTGCAATGTGGGATAATTTTCGCTTAACGCAAAAACCGATTTAAGTGCCCCCGTGAGTACGTTTTCAGATTCGGCCAATTTCTTCATATCTTGGGGGTTGACGGACATCGCCATATTGCGCGCCTGAATTACTTTTTCAAGCGTACCGCTTTCGTGCGCGGCATATCCCTTGACGGTTTCCACTAAGTTGGGAATTAAATCATACCGACGTTTCATCTGCACTTCAATATCGCTCCACGCCTCTTTGGTACGGTTGCGAAGCGTAACAAATTTGTTATATACGCTAATAGCATACAACGCAAACACCACTACTACAATGCCGACAATCCAAATTCCACTCATGTTTTTCCTCACTTTTTATCCGTCTGAAAATAACGGGAAAATAAACTACGTTTTTATTGTAGAAATATTACGCAGTTTTGTAAAGTGGAAATTTCGTGGCGTGTTTTACATCGGGCACGGCCAAGACCGCACCGCACTTGCATTACTCAATGTACCTGTACAACGCATTACTTTCACACAATAATCGCCCGGTTCGCCGTCAAAAGTGATACCTTCCGACAAGCGTTCTGCACAATATAACTCGCCTTTCTCTGAAATCATCAATCCGGCACCCGCATATTTACCGTTGATACGCCCTATGCTGATACTCGGTCTGTAAATAGGATTACTTTCCCCGGCGTAGTTTTGTAGCGACCAATACTCATTGGAACGGGTGTCTTTCATAATGCTGTGATCACGCCATTTGACGGTACCTGTCCACGGAATATCTACGGACAGTTCATCAAATTTTTTAAACCATTCGCCGTTGGCCAACTGATATTCTTGCGCCGCCTGATACAAAGATTTTAATAAGGTTACGGCTTGCGTAGCGCGGGATCTTTCCACCGCCTTGGTGTACTGCGGCAATGCCACTGCCGCCAAAATGCCGATGATGAGGACAACGACTAATAATTCAATAAGTGTAAATGCGTTGTTGTTATTAAATAAAGGTCTGTCATCCCGGAATTCGCCCGTCCGGCGAGGACTCCGGGATCTTCTGATTTCCTTTCGCTCGTTAGCCATCCCAACTGAAACAAAAATACGAAGATGCCGGATAAAAACCTTCCGGCATGACATCGTAATTTGATTTAAAACGACTTTAAAACATCTTCCTTTTTCCATAAAAACTCCTCCGTTTGATTTAGGTATAATCAAATTAAATCAAAAAAAAAAACGATGTCAAGCCCCCTTGCCGGGGGCAGGCAAATGGGGAGCCAACTTTCACTTACTTGTAGCCACACTCTATTAGCATTGTCGCTTTGCAACGCAACAAGCTTTCCGCTTTTCTGACGGCAGAAAAGCTCGCAAAAGACCGCCGCCCCCGGGCACCACAAAAAGCAGACAAATCGGGAAAATTTATAAACTCGCTTCGCTCAAACATATAAATTTTCTTTTCCGATTTGGCGCTTTTTGTAAACGGTGCTAAAGGGGCGGATCTAAACAACAAAAACAGAAAGGAGATCAGGTGTAAGCTTGAGCGCAAAAACCCCCGCCACAGATTTACCGGGCGGGGGTTTTGTTCAATTCAATTTAACGAAGTTTATTTTTCTTCTTCGGCGGCGTTTTCTTCTTCCGTTTGACCGAACGAATCTTGCAACAGTTCGCCTAAGGTCGGGCGCGGGGCTTGCTTTAAGTATTGCGCCACTACTTTGCGGTTTTGCGCTTGGTCGTATTTCTTAACGGACAAATTAACCACAAACGTCTCCGGGTTGACGCCGGTAACGAGCGCGGTAATCGTATCGCCTTCTTTAGCGTTAAAATCGCGGCCCATTTCAAACGGGCTGATATACGCTTTGGTATTGTTCTTGCCGATCGTGCATTCCACGCCTTCTTCGGCAGACACTTTGACAACCGTGGCTTTGACCGAGCTCTTGTACGGATAGCGGCGTTTTAACGCATCGGCCGGATTCAAGAACAGTTGTTTAAGACCAAACGTCAAGCGCGGCGTTTCTTTGTCTAACGCCAAGAGTTTGGCTTTCAAGCGTTGACCGCGGCGGAAATTGGTAATCGCCGTTTCGGGCTCTTTCCACGCCACGTTTTCAAGCGTAACAATGCCCTCAATACCGTGGAAACGCAAGAACAATTTGTCGCTATCTACTTTAGATACTACGACGCGCAACACATCGCCTTCTTTAATTTCGCCCAAGACTTGTTCGCGGCGGACGGCTTCGTCCTCCTCCAACACTTGTTTGCGCGAAACAATCAGTTTTTGTTTTTCTTTGGCAAATTCCACGATGACGGCTTTGATCTTAGCGCCGACGGGTAAATAATGTTTATACGCGGTGTGTAATTCGGAAAGCGAAAGCGGCATAAAACCCGACACGCCAAATACTTCTACGATATAACCGCCTTTTACACATTGTAAAATAGTACCTTTCACGCGTTCTTTGGCTTCGTACGCTTTTTTGCAAACGTCCCAACCCAAAAATTCCAACGCTTTTTTGTGAGACAAAAGAGCCGGGCGTTCATCGCCGCCGCGTTTAACGAGTACAGCAGAAATTTTATCCCCCACGTTCGGCATCGCTTTGCCTTCAAATTCGCTTACGGCAATAGCAGCTTCTTTTTTAGCACCGATGTCCACTAAAATATAATCTTGGTTGATTTGTACGACGGGTACTTCTACGATTTCTTTTTTAAACAACTTCTCCGATAAAGACTCTTGCTGCGCAATTAACTGGTCCATCGTCATTTCGGTTTCGTTAATTGTGTCTTCGGTTTGTTTAATTTCTTCGTTTGTCATAAGTCCTTATTTACAGGCCTTCCTGAGGGAGGGCCTGCGTTATCCTCCGTTAGATATGAATTGAATTTATTGCTTCCATTACTTCTACTGCAAATTGTTTGTACTGCGCCTTGGGCTCCAAGGTTTCATCTTTTTTCAGGTGCATAACCGTACCGAATTTTAAACGGATTTTTTGCCCGAATAATTTTCCGCCAAATGTACCGTCTATTTTTACCGGCAATACCGGTGCACCTGTTTTATATACTACAAATCCGATGCCGCTTTTGGGCTTTTGCGGCTTGCCGGTTTTACTGCGCGTGCCTTCGGGGAACATTACCACGCTCTCCCCGCGCTCTAACGCATGTTCCACTTCTTTTAGTGCGCCAAAATCGCCGATGGTGCGGTTGCGGTCCACCGGGATATATCCGCAACGGTGAAAAAACCAACCGACTACCGGAATTTCAAATAACTCTTTTTTGGCAACAAAACGCGAATCGCGCACGAGCCCCGCAAAACCGCCGATAGCGGGCGGGTCTGCATTGGAAAGATGGTTACAGGCAATAATCACCGGCCCTTCTTTGGGGATATTTTCCAATCCTTCCACTTTAAAATCGTGGAAAGTTTTAAAATAGATCCTTGAGAATAATTTTACCAAATTAAGAAGCATGATGGGGAATTTTCTCCAACACAGCATCAATGACTTGCTGTAAATTTAAAGACGACGTATCAATAATAATAGCATCCTCTGCCGGTTTTAACGGGGCGGTGGCGCGGTTTTTGTCGCGTGCGTCGCGCTCCTCAATCAAACGCAAAATCTCGTCATAATTCGGATTTTCGCCGGCTTCTTTGAGTTGTTTAAAACGGCGGTTGGCGCGCTCCGTAGCAGACGCGTCTAAATAAAACTTCTTGTCCGCATCCGGGAACACCACTGTACCGATATCGCGCCCTTCCATCACAATACCGCCCGGCTCGCCGACCTCGCGCATTTTTTCGGTGAGCACCCGGCGCGCTTCGCGGTTGGTAGATACGCGGCTGGCTACGTTGCCCACTTCTTCCAAATGCAACTTCGCCCCCAGATATTCGCCGTCTACAAACATTTTAAGCACGGCATCGGGTTGGCGCGCAAACGTAAAGCGGATTTCCCGCGCAGCGGCTAAAACGCCGTCGTGATCGTCCGGGTCAATGTGTTTGGCAAACACCGTATAAGCAAGTGCGCGGTACATTTCGCCCGTACTTAAAAAACCATATCCTAATTTTGCCGCCACCGCTTTGCCGACGGTAGATTTCCCCGTTCCGGCTGTTCCGTCAATGGCTATTAACATCCCGTTTGTGCGCATTTTACTCCTCCGCCGCCGCTAAGCTGTCCGTTACGCCGCGGATGGCCAACATAATCGCATCCGGGCTGGTGGCCGCACCTTGCGCGGTTTCCAAATCAATGTGGCCGTCTTTGTAAAGTTTGGCAAGCGCTTGGTCAAACGTGTTCATGCCGTAGAACTCGCCGGTTTGCATGATTTTAACTAAATCGTTCGGTTTGTTGTCGTTAATAAGCTTGCGTACCTGTGGCGTAGAAACCAAAATTTCTATCGCCGGATACATGCCGGAATCGGTGGAAGGCAATAACCGTTGGCACACGATCCCGCGGATAAGTTCCGAAATTTGCAAACGGACCTGTTCGTGTTGTTCCACCGGGAATGCGTCTACTAAACGCGAAAGCGTTTGCACGACGTTTACCGTGTGCATTGTACCCAGCACGAGCTGTCCGGTTTCGGCCGCGCTGATAGCGGCTTTCATCACTTCGCCATCGCGAAGTTCGCCGATTAAAATGACATCCGGGTCTTGACGCATCGCCGCGCGCAGCGCGCTCGTGTAAGACGGCGTATCCACCCCCAGTTCCAACTGGCTGACGACGCTGCAGTTGTCGTTGTGGATAAATTCCACCGGGTCTTCAATCGTTAAAATATGGCTGGCGCGGGTTTGGTTGATGTAGTCAATCATCGCCGCCAACGTGGAAGATTTACCCGAACCCGTCATACCGGTTACCAAGATAAGCCCGCGGCGGTTATCGGAGATTTTGCGCAAAATATCGCCGGGCAAGTGCAGGGACTCAAACGACGGGATTTTATAAGGAATATGGCGAATGGCCATACAGTATTTGCCCATTTGGCGAAATACGTTAAAACGGAAACGGCCGTACGATTTGGCATCTAACGAAAAGTCTACCGTGTTATATTGTTCAAAAATTTTCCGCTCGCGCTCACCCATACACGCAAACGCCATTTTTTTGGCATCATCGTTGGAAACAAAACTGTCCTCAATGGGTTTCATTTGCCCGTTTAGACGTACATACGCATTGGAGTTACCGCGAATATGTAATCCGCTGGCTTTGTTATCTACTACCGTTCTTAATAAACTTTGTAATCCTACCGCCATTTTTTTCTCCTGTTACGATCTGTTTTTTTTACGACGCAAAAACGCCGGAATGAGCATTTCATCTTCCGGTTCTACGGCCCGTTCTTTTTCAAACGACGAAAATATATCCCCAATCGTCGGCTTAGAAACCGACGTGGTATCACCCTTTGGAAGCGGCACACGCCCACGGAACACGTTGGCTTTTTCCGGGCTGAAACCCGTAGCGATCACGGTGACTTTAAACGCTCCTGCCAACGACGAATCGTACGTGTATCCGAACATGATAATAGAATCATTACTGGCGTATTGGCGAATTAAATTCATCACTTCGCCTTGTTCCAGCAAAGTCAAATTTTCTTCCGCCGAGAAATGAACGATAAATCCTTTGGCTCCGCGGATATCGGCGTTTTCAAGTAGCGGAGAAGAAATTGCTTTTTTCACAGCCGCCAAATGACGCCCCGGCCCGCTGGCTTCGCCGATACCGATGAGCGACTTGTGCGAGTGACACATCACTTTGCGGATATCGTTAAAGTCAATATTTACTTCGCCGGGTTGTGTAATTACTTCGGAAATTCCTTTGACCGCTTGCAACAATACCTCATCTACCATTTTAAAGGCATCGCGCGAAGAGGTTTCCGGATCAATGTTGGCAAATAATTTTTCGTTAGGAACGATAATCATGGAGTCCACATACTTGGACATTTCTTTGATACCTTCGTCGGCTTGTTTTTCGCGCACGTATCCTTCAAAATTAAACGGACGCGTTACTACCCCGATAACGAGTAAATCGTCCCCGTAAATTTCTTTAGCCAGTTTGGCCAAATACGGAGCGACCCCCGTTCCCGTGCCGCCCCCCATGCCGGCCGTAATAAATAACAAATCACATTGGCCGATGATGAGTTTTAATTTTTCTTTGGATTCTTCCGCCGCGCGTTTGCCGCGTTCCGGATCTCCGCCGACGCCTAGGCCTTTGGTAATTTTTTCGCCTACTTGCACCAGATACGGTGCTTGGTTGCGGCGCAAATCTTGCGCGTCGGTATTAACGGCAATAAAATCAACGTCTTTAAGGCCGCTGGCTACCATGTGATTAATGGCGTTTCCGCCACCGCCGCCTACTCCGACTACTTTGATTTTGGCCTTTTTAGATTCAAACGAATTGGCCGGCATGAATAAATCTCTCATACTAACTCCATCAACCGCCGAAAATGTCCACGCCTTTGAGCCATTTGCCTAATTTGCCAAAGACAGAGGATCCCTTTTCATACGACGCACCGCTGTAATCGTCATAACCCGTTCCACCGGCGGCGTAAATAGCTAGTGACATCGCCGTACTGTACTGCGGGTCAAAAAATGCTTCGTCGCTGGTAACCAGTTCGCGTTGAACAAGGCCGCGGCGTACTTCCTTAAGCCCTAAAATACTGACACAATGTTCGGTAATGCCGGGCATAAGCGAACCGCCGCCCGTTACCACACCGACCACCGGAAAATTTTTGTAGCCCGACGTTTCCACACAATGCGCGACTTGTTCAATCAGTTCTTCTACGCGCGGCTGGATGATATCCAACACGTAGCTTTTTTTGATATTGTGTGTACTGCGCCCGTCCAAAGAAGGCACCGGAATTTCGCCCTCTTCATCTAAAAACGTGGGGAAAGAAACGCCGTATTTTTCTTTGATTTCTTTGGCGTGTTGGCGCGACGTGTGCAACAAGCGCGACAAGTCGCTGGTGATCAAATCGCACCCGTAGGGAATATCGCGCGAGAATTTTAAAATGCCGTCAATGTAAATACCCACGGACATTGTCTCGCCGCCGAGGTCCAAAATCAACGCACCGATTTCTTTTTCTTCCTGCGTAAGCACACAATCGGCCAGCGGTACTAAGCTGTAAAAGTTACCGTCAATTTTATAACCGGGCCGTTGAATTGCTTTGGCTAAATTGTTGATATGCGTGGAAGAACCGGTGGTAATGTGTACATCTACTTCTAAAAGTGAACCTTCCATACCTTCGGGGTTGTTGATGCCGCGTTGCTTGTCAATGGAATAACCTTGCGGGATGACATTGATAATTTCGTTATCGTTCTTAATCGGCATGGCTTTGGCATTTTCTACGGCAAGGTCCATATCCGCTTGGGTAATTTCTTTATCCATGCGCGAGATATTATACGTACCGTGGTTGCTGAACGATTCCAAATGCGCCCCGCGCATACCAACGTATAAATTAGTAATATCGCGGTTACACTCGCGTTCAATACTGCCCAAAATATGCGTAACAGCGGCAGAAGTTTCCCGGATATCCGACACCATCCCGCCGCGCAGGCCCTTACACGGCACACTGCGTCCGGCGAGCACTTTGAGCATATTGGTTTCGGGGTCTTGGGCGGCGGCAATACACGTCATCTTACCGCTACCGATATCTAATCCTGCAATCAAATTTGGTTTTGCCATAGCGTTGTCCACCTACAAAGAATATGAATAAATTTTAGTATAAAAAACGTCTCCGGTCCAGTAGTTTTATAACCGTTACTTTATTATAAAATTTACAGAGCTTTTTGTGTTAAAAAAACTTTACCGTTTTCAAAAAACCGGAAATCCAGGGCAAACGGCCCGGTATATTTTTGGCGCGCCATGGTTAAAATTTGTGCGCCGCGCAGGGCCTTATCTTTAAGCCGCTTGGCCGAACCGAAATCTAACTCTGTACCGTCTTGCAAATACATGCGCACGGTATCCTCGGTCAAGTTCAACTGTAACCGTTTAAAATTTAATGCCTTATTAAGTTTAAGCGTGCTTTCTACCAATTCAATAAATTCCGGACTTAATTTTTCCGTCAAAGGGCCTTCTAACTCCACCGCCGGGACCGGCAAGGCAGGAGGTTGCGGGTCCGTATAAACGGTACTGTCGGAATCAATGTAGCGGACGGTACCGTCCGGCTTAATAAATTTGGCCAAAGGCGTGCGATGGCGGGCCGAAACGGTCAACTTGCCGTTAAACAAACCACGACGCACCGATACGTCTGTGAGCATGGGATATTTTTCGGAAATACGTTTTTGTAAGGTGGTAGCGTCTTTATGTGAGAAAGGTTGATTTTGGTAAGGTAACGCCAAATTGGATAAGTTTCGTTGCAACGGACCGGTTACGCCGGAAACAGCCACTGTTTTGACATGCCAATCAGACAAACGCGCCTGACTTAACCACGTATAAATTTGTTTACCGCCCCAATAGCCCCCACAACCGACAACGGCTATCAGCGCAAACAGGACCGCTAATTTAAACAAAAACCGCGTAGCTGATTTCCGGCGGCCGATCCGTTTACGCTTTGGTAAACAAACAGTCGGCCTATGGGAATAGTTACGCGATTTATTCATGTGACAACCAAAAAAATAATGGGCGGAAAGGGACTTGAACCCTTAAGGACTTTCGTCCATACGGTCCTGAGCCGTACGCGTCTGCCAATTCCGCCACCCGCCCAAGTAGATATATTTTAGAATATTACAACACAAAAAGCCAGTTTTTTTAAAACCGGATATTGTTTTTAAACGTCTGTTCCATTTCGCGGTTTAAATCCCGCTTTTTTAACGCGTCGCGTTTATCAAACAAGTGCTTACCTTTGGCTACGGCCAATTTGAGTTTGGCCCAACCGTTTTTAAAATAAATCTCTAACGGCACTAAAGCGTAGCCCTTAATTTCCGCCTTAGCCGCCAGTTTGCGAAGTTCTTTTTTGTTCAGTAACAGCTCGCGCACGCGGGTCGGCTCCAATTCGCTAAGCGAATTAAATTTATACGGTTTAACGTGCATATTATACACGTAGGCCCGGCCGTTTTCCACCCGCACAAAGCTCCCTTCCAAACTCACTTCTTTTTGGCGGATTGATTTTACTTCCGCCCCCAACAAAGAAAGTCCGGCTTCGTAATCGGTTTCAATAAAATAATCGTGATACGCTTTGCGGTTGGTACACACGACCAAAACAGACGATTTTTTCGGCATGGGTATATTATAGCAAATGCAACAAACCTAACTGCAAAAATGCCCCGGAAAATTCCGAGGCATTTAAACTAAAAAGATTTCGCCGATTAATTGGGCACACTGCAAAAAGCCGTTGAGCCGGTAGACGCCATACCGTAAACATCACAGCGTCCGCTGACAACTCCTTCATTGCAGAAAAAGTTGCTTGTTCCAACGGCGACTTCGTCGCCTTTGTAGATAAAATTGACTCCTTTATAATCGCCTTTGTTACGGACGGCACACACAAAATTTTCATTGCCGGTGCCTGACGGATTGATCACATACGCAAAATCTTTCGTGCTACACGTCATTTGATGTCCGTTAGAGGTGGTACTGGCATTACAAGCGATCGTAAAGTCCAAATTTTCCAGTCCAAATAGCGGCGAGGTGGTATTATAAGTTTCCTTATCCATATTATTCAGCACACGCATTTTTGCATCGTATAACCGTTTAAGCACGGTGCGGACTTCGGCCATGCGGGATTTCTCCACGGCTTTCTCATATTGCGGTACGGCCATCGTTACCAAAATACCCATGATAAGTACCGCTACCAAAATTTCCACCAATGTAAAACCTTTTTTCATATTCACTCCGTTAAAATGACACACCTGCATTGTTTACATCCAGTCCGTAAGTATCGCACGCTTCGGCCGCGGTATCGGAGCTGTCCGGTTGGCAAGACAACGCCAACGTGCGGCGGTTGAGCAGAATATACGTACCGCCGTAACGCTTACCGGTAATGTGTTGCTTAGCCGCCACATATCCGTTAACCGCAATTTTATAGGAAAAGCGGGAACACACCAAAACCGTTTTATCATCACCCAACGAACAACCCGCCGGCAATTTGCTGTCATCAAACATATCCAAACGCGGGAAACCATAATCATTGGCGTTATACCCCGACTGCGCACTTTTTTTTGCAATCAGTTGTTCGTAAGAACGGTAGCCAAATTCCCCGGAGAGCCGTTCGCTGCTGTCGTAAATCGTGCGCAACATAGACACCGCTTCCGATACGCGGGACTTATCCACTACCTTGCTATATTGCGGCAAACCGACAGCCGTTAAAATAGCTACAATCATCAGTACGGCCAGCAACTCTACCAATGTAAAACCTTTTTTCATATTTTCCCCCCTCTTAACAACCGTGTCTTAATTCGGGCACATTTAAGATATCACACGTAGTTGCTTCAGCACTTGTTTTTTTACAACAGGAGATACGGTTACCGTCAAAATACAGTACCGCGCCGGCAAATTTGCCCCGTTTCAATTCGGCAGATATTTTATTTTCTGTCGCTCCACCCTGTTCCTGATCAAACAACCGGTATTTAAAACTATCGGTTATCCAGTAATGGCCCACCGTGTCTCCCGCAGGGACTTCTTCCGGCGTTGCCACGCGGCCTTTCATGTCCATATCCAACCGAGGGAATGTAATTTGCGCTTTATCGTTAATCACTTGCTGTTCTTCCATTAAGCGTTCGCGCGAATCAAAAATAGCGGGCAACATTTGCATCGCTTCAGCGATGCGGGATCGTTCAATACTGCTTCTGTATTGCGGCACGGCAATTGCCGTTAGTACTCCCATAATGAGTACAACGGCCAAAAGCTCAATTAACGTAAAACCACGGGATATCATTGTTCCTCTCTCTAGATTAAAAAATTTTAAATTTCCATTACTATTATAACAAAAAAACTGTTACAATGTAGTGCTGCCCCCTGCGGGCCAAGGAGAAAATATGATTAAAGAAGGATCTAAAGTAAAATTTGATTATACGCTGACGGTAGACGGCAACGTAGCCGACACTTCCGCCGGACGCGGCCCGTTAGAATATACCCACGGGGCAGGACACATCATCCCGGGATTGGAAAAAGAACTTACGGGCATGAAAGTAGGCGACAAAAAAACCGTCAAAGTCGCCCCGGAAGAGGGCTACGGCAACGTGTTGGATGAAGCTATCCGCCGCGTGCCGAAAACTTCTATCGGCGGAGCTGAAAATTTAAAAGTAGGCGACATGGTAGGCGCCAGCAACGCCGGGCATACGTTTCGCGCGGTGGTCAAAGAAATTACCGACAGCGAAGTGGTGTTAGATTTCAACCACCCCTTAGCCGGCAAAGAATTAACCTTTGACGTAGAAATCAAAGAAATCAATTAGTGGTAGCGTATTTGTAAGAACGCCCGCCAAGAATAAGGCGGGCGTTCTTTTATTTTCCAAACTTTTGCAAAAACCATTTTAATACCCACTCGGGTTTATAGTCAATGATTTTGCGGTTGTGCGGCGTGTAACTTTCCGGCGGGGCCATGAGTTGTTTTTCCCGCGGCAGAAACGGATAAAAATAATTCGTTACTACCTCTATATTAGGGTACCATAAATTGTGCACTTTTTTATCTATCCAATGTTGCAACCCTAAATTAGGCAGATTTAACCCCGCACTGGCCGCCCAAAAAACAGAATTAACCGCAATTACGTACAGCGCAAATTCTTGTTTGAGTAGCCAAAGCAAATGCCACGTTTGGTTAATGGTAAATTTTTTAATATCAATTTCCAAATAATTCTCGTTTTCCATCGGGCCGCCTTTAGTAACGCTCAGCACCATGTACCCTTGTTTAATAAGACCCAGTGCCAGTTCCTTAACGTGCGGATACACATAATTGGACCCGCGTGAGTCTAGCTGTAAAAACACAAGCCCTTTTTTACCACTCATTTTATTGCGGATCCGTTGCACATGTTCCGACACCACCGCGGCGGGCTCTTGCGGGAAATACATCACCGGGGCAGGAACTTCGGCGGGCAACGGCAAACCAAACGTATCCAGCAAACTAATCACGCGGTGGGTTACTTTGGTACTGTAATCGTAATAAACGGGTACGGCTAAAAAGCCGTCCGGGATATTTTTAAAAGCGTCTTCGTAATCATAATTTTTCCAAATGAGCGGATGACGAGAGCCGTTAAAATAAAACACCTTTTCAAAGTGCGGGTTTTCTTCCAACAGTTTACCGACAATCGGGGAGTTATTACGGTCAAACTGCGCGCCGACATAGGCATAAAACGGCACGTTAGGATATTTCTTTTTGAGCTCCCCCCACACGGGCGTAGTATATAGGTAATCGCCAATACCCATAAAGAAAATAAACGCAAACCCTTTAACAGCCCCGGTAGCAAGCGCGTTATCCAAATTATAATGCACATGTTCATGGCGGTAAAGCGGACGCGAAATGCGGTAAAAATGCGGATCCGTCGGTAAAACAACCGCGCGGCAGTTGCTCCCGTCGTAGCGATACCACGGAGCTGTTTTTTCCGGCACAAAGGCCGTGCATGCGTGATACACCTGCCGCATGATTTCATACGGCACACATAAAGCCCGGCGGGCACAAATTTTACGATATAATTTCCGATTCATACACAAAAAATCCCCGCGCGCACGCACGGGGAGAAAGGAAACGGCCTATTGATAATATTCAGTACCGCCGCCCGTAGTATGTTTCTTGGCCTGTGCGGCTTGGAAAAAAGCCGTACAATCGCCACTATGGCATATCCAAAACATCTCGCCTTTGGACAAACCATCTACCGGCAACCCCGTAGCATTAGCCGTACCTACGTACCCGCGCTCTAATTCCACTCCTGTTCCTTCCTTAGAACTAGCCACCGCATAACAGTTGCGGTACTTGGGATCACCGTACGGTTTAACGGCAAAGTTCCAATACTTGCCCTGTTGGCTTACCTTGATATCCAAATCATTTAAATCACTAGGGCATCTACGATAGGCCGCGGCGTAAATCATAGCGGCATCTAAAATAGTTTTCGTCGTAAGTGTGGCCTCAGCCGTTTTAGATTTATCTATGGCTTTGCGGTAATTAGGGAGTGCCACCGCCGACAAAATACCTACAATCAACATCACTACCAACATTTCAAGTAACGTAAAACCTTTTTTGTTCATAATTTTTCTCCTTGTAAATCTACTAATAGTATAACAAAAAAACCGCTTGATTTTACAAGCGGTATTGTAATATTTTTTATTTTTATTACGGCATACGGAAATAATTCCAAGCACCCTCGGAGGTAGTATGCAACAATGTTCCTTTCATAATTTTTTTGCAATAAGCCCCTTTACTCTTAGTAAACTTATAGGCGGCACTTCCGCTAACCATTTCCACGCAGACCATTTCGTCCTCTTTGTATTGCGGATGATCCGGCACGGCATAAATTTCAAAGGAGGCCCCGCTATACGGGCCGGAAATACGGGTTACCGCCACGGAACGTGCTACCGAATTTTGAATTTGGATAGACCAATCTGCATTAGATTTACCTTGCTTGTAATGTCCAAGGTATATTCCGTTTCTTGTTCCCGTCCACGGAATTTCTACCGCCAATTCATCAAACGTAGCGGGCCATTCTCCGTTAGCCAATTGGTACGCTTTAGCCGCCGTATATACACTTTTTAGCAAGGTAATCGCTTGAGTGGCCCGGCTTTTTTCCACTGCTTTTTGGTACTGCGGGAGCGCGACTGCGGCCAAAATTCCGACAATTAACACAACCACCAATAATTCAATGAGCGTAAATGCTTTTGCGTCTAAACAACCCGTAGAACTACTTTCTTTTTGCATACATATCCCTCCTTGTGATTTCTGTTTAATCAAATTAAATCAAAAAAAAAAACGATGTCAAGCAAAATTTTTTCCCGCGCAAATACCCATTTGCGCTTGAACTTTCAAAATTCTATAATAGGTATAAGGTTTCGTTTAGCTTGCCCGGCAAGCAAAACCCAAAACCGTTTTTAATTCAAAAAATAAGGAGACTTTCCAGTATGGCTAAATTAGTTGCTATGGACGGCAACGGGGCAGTATCCCACGTCGCCCATGCCACCAACGAAGTAATCGCTATTTACCCGATTACCCCGTCTTCCACGATGGGTGAAATCTGCGACGCAAAAAGCGCCAAAGGCGAAACAAACATTTGGGGCAATGTTCCCTCGGTTAGCGAATTGCAATCTGAAGGCGGTGCCTCCGGTGCGGTGCACGGCTCTTTGGTAGCCGGTGCACTGACCACCACGTTTACCGCTTCGCAAGGGTTGCTTTTGATGATTCCGAATATGTACAAAATCGCGGGCGAACTTACGCCTACGGTTTTCCACGTTTCGGCCCGCGCTATTGCGACCACCGCTTTGTCTATTTTCGGCGATCACTCCGACGTTATGGCCGTACGCCAAACCGGGTGGGCCATGTTGTGCTCGGATAACCCGCAAGAAGCCATGGATATGGCTTTAGTGGCCCAAGCATCCACCTTGCGTGCCCGCGTACCGTTTGTGCACTTCTTTGACGGTTTCCGCACCAGCCACGAACTGAACATGGTGGAACCGCTCACCAAAGAACAAATGAAAGAAATGATTAACGACGAGCTTGTGGCCGCCCACAAATCGCGCGGCTTAAACCCGGAACACCCGACCGTGCGCGGTACGGCTGCCAACCCGGATGTGTACTTCCAAGAACGCGAAGCCGTTAACAAATTCTATAACGCCGTACCCGGTATCGTCAAAGAAGAAATGGCGAAACTCGCCAAAATGACGGGCCGCACCTACGATTTGTTCCAATACTTCGGCGATAAAGATGCCGAACGCTTAATCGTTATTATGGGCTCCGGCGCCGACGTAGCGCAAAACGCCGTAGAACTGATGAAAGGCGAAAAAGTGGGCGTGCTCAAAGTTAAACTGTTCCGCCCGTTCTCTATTGCCGATTTCATCCGCGTCATCCCGAACACCATTAAGAAAGTAGCCGTCATGGACCGCACCAAAGAGCCCGGCTCTTTAGGCGAGCCCTTGTTCCAAGATGTTTGCGCGGCCTTTTTAACCGAAGAAGCCAAAGCCAAATTTGCGACCACTCCTTTAATTATCGGCGGCCGCTATGGTATCGGCTCCAAAGATTTTACCCCTAGCGACATCAAAGCCGTATTTGACAATTTAGCCGCTAAAAACCCGGTAAAAGATTTTGTAGTTGGCATTAACGACGATTTGACGCATAAATCGCTCCCCGCTACTAAATTAGAAAGCAAAGCCGGCAACGATATTTTCGCGGCCTTGTTCTATGGACTCGGCTCTGACGGCACCGTCGGTGCGAACAAAAACACGATGAAAATTATTTCTGCCAACGGTTTCTTTGCGCAAGGATACTTCGTCTATGACTCTAAAAAATCGGGCTCTATGACGACGTCTCACATCCGCTTCGGCAAAAACTACATCCGCGCTCCGTACCTCATCCAAGCCGCTGATTTTATCGGCGTACACATGTTTGACTTCTTGGATAAATACGACGTGCTCGGCAAAGCCAAAAAAGGCGCGACCGTGCTCATCAACGCGCCCTACTCCGCCGAAGAAGTGTGGAATCACTTAACCGCGGAAGTACAACAAATCATCATTGACCGCCAATTAAAAGTTTATGTAATTGACGCGTCCGAAATTGCTTTGAAGACCGGCATGGGCAGCCGCACCAACACGATCATGCAAACGGCGTTCTTCGGTATTGCGGGTGTAATTCCGTCTGAAAAAGCGATTGCGGACATCAAACACGCCATTGAAAAAACCTATTCCAAAAAAGGCGAAGAAGTCGTACAGAAGAACTACAAAGCCGTAGATGCGGCCTTGGCGGGTCTACACGAAGTAAAATATCCGTCCAAAGTTTCTTCCAAACTGCACACCAAAGCCCCTGTTCCGGCCGATGCTCCGGCGTTTGTAAAAGACGTCTTGGGCGAAATGATTGCCGGACGCGGCGACGCTTTGCCTACCTCTAAAATGCCGGAAGGCGGCGTGTACCCGACGGGCACCACCCAATACGAAAAACGCAACATTGCCATTATGGTTCCGGCGTGGGATCCTAATACGTGTATCCAATGCGGTTTCTGCTCTATGGTGTGCCCGCACGCGGCTATCCGCATTAAAGCGTACGACGCCGATGCACTCAAAAATGCGCCGAAAACCTTTAAATCTGCCGACGGCAAAGCCGACCTCGCCGGTAAAAAATTCACCGTGCAAGTAGCGGTGGAAGACTGCACCGGCTGCGGCGCGTGTGTATTTAACTGCCCGGCGAAAAACAAAGAAAACCCGGAAAAGAAAGCCATTAACATGGTACACCAACTTTCCGTGCGCGAAAACGAAATTGACAACTACGCTTTCTTCTTGGGCTTGAAACAAGCCGCTGTAAACACGAAGAAAGAAAGTGTCAAAGGTTCTCAAATGAGAAAGCCGTTGTTTGAGTTCTCCGGCGCGTGCGCGGGCTGCGGTGAAACTCCGTATGTAAAACTCTTAACGCAATTATTCGGTGATCGCTTAGCCGTTGCCAACGCGACGGGTTGTTCGTCCATTTACGGCGGCAACTTGCCCACCACCCCGTATTGCCAACGTGAAGACGGCAAAGGACCGGCGTGGGCCAACTCGCTCTTTGAAGATAACGCCGAATTTGGGTTGGGTATGCGCTTAGCGTTTGACCAACTCAACCACGATGCTAAAGCCCTCTTGGAGCAAGCCAAACAAGATGAAAACTTCAAAGCCCATACGGCCTTGATTGACGCTATTTTGACGGCTGACCAAACAACCGATGCGGGCGTGGAAGAGCAACGCAAACGCGTAGCCGAACTCAAAGGTATTTTAGAAGGCGGCGCGAAAAAAGGTTGCGAAACTTGCAAACGCCTCTTAAGTTTGACCGACTATCTCATCCGCAAATCGGTGTGGATCTTGGGTGGTGACGGTTGGGCCTACGATATCGGCTACGGCGGTTTAGACCACGTTTTGGCCAGCGGCAAGAACATCAAAATCTTGGTGTTAGATACCGAAGTGTACTCCAACACCGGCGGTCAAATGTCCAAAGCGACCCCGTTAGGCGCGAAAGCTTTGTTTGCCGCGGGTGGCAAAACGATGCCGAAAAAAGACCTCGGTATGATTGCCATGACGTACGGCAACATCTACGTCGCGCAAGTAGCTATGGGTGCGAATATGAACCAAACCATCCAAGCCCTCGCGGAAGCCGACGCCTATGACGGTCCGGCCTTGGTAATTGCCTACTCGCACTGTATCGCTCACGGGATTGATATGTCCAAAGGTATGGGTGAAGCCAAACGCGCCGTACAAGCCGGCCGCTGGATCCTCTACCGCTTCAACCCCGAGGCCCGCTACGAAGGCAAGAACCCCTTGCACGTGGATAGCCCGCTCGGCGCGCCGACGTTGCCGCTAGCCGACTATATGAGTGGCGAAAACCGCTTTAAAGGGCTCATGCGCGATAACCCCGAACTGGCGCAAAAGCTCATTAAACAAGCGGAAAGCGAGTATGCGTGGAGACGCGACCTTTATAAACAATTGGCCGCAATCACGCCCGCTGAGAAATTAGAGAAATAACAACCGACACGAAGTTCTATTGTAACGCACACTCCCCAAAATAAGTTATTTTGGGGAGTGTTACTTTCTAGCGATACAATTTCCTATATTTTGGGTACCTTTGGCACCGATTTACCCCTGATGTACCTGTCGGTATGTCTATTTGGTTTTGAAAAATTCACACTATCTCCAGCCGCCTATAACGGAAAAACTAAAAGGCGTTTTGTTCCCTATCCAAATATTTCCATTTTTGTAATGCACACCACCCATTGATAAACATATGTTTTTTAAATTTTGTGAATCTTGAGGAGCTCCGCAATATTCTTTTCCTCCCCATCTATCTGCATGATCTAGGCATATAGAATAATTGAACAAAGCGGTTTTGTTATCATCTTTCATAAGAGTAACAGCAACATCCCAAGTACACATTTGATTGTAGGACCGCACGGCAAAAGCAATATGATCTTTCGTAATACAATAGCCCGCACCCTCGCAAGGGAATTCTATATCATAATCAGTAATGTAGTTACTATATGCGCCATGTTCTAAGTAATAGACTTCAGCGGCTTGTTTCATGGCCTTAACAGTAGGTATAACAGCAGCCAATCGACTTTTTATTATGACTTTTTGATATTGCGGTACAGCCACCGCCGCCAAAATACCGATGATAAGAACAACCACTAAAAGTTCAATAAGCGTAAATGCTTGTTTGTTTTTCATATCAATCTCCTCTGATAACTTTTACCAACAAATAAAATCTATCAAAAAAAAAAACGATGTCAAGTCCTTTTTTTCAAGCAGAGCGAAAAA